>JAIMAL010000009.1 GCA_023511995.1 Burkholderiales bacterium | reverse complement strand
AGAGGGTTTGCGTTTTGCCATCCGCGAGGGTGGGCGGACGGTGGGCGCCGGCGTGGTGTCGAAAATCATCGAGTGAGGATGCTCTGAAGTGAGGGGGCGGCGGCAGGCTGTCCCCCAGCCAACCGGGCATCGGCGCAAAGCGAGCAAATTATGCAAAGCCAGAAAATCCGTATCCGTCTCAAGGCGTTCGACTACCGTCTCATCGACCAGTCGGCGCTGGAGATTGTGGAAACCGCGAAACGCACTGGCGCCGTGGTCAAGGGTCCCGTGCCCCTGCCCACGCGCATCGAGCGTTTCGACATTCTGCGTTCGCCGCACGTCAACAAGACTTCGCGGGATCAGCTGGAAATCCGCACCCACCTGCGTCTGATGGACATCATCGATCCGACGGACAAGACGGTGGATGCGCTGATGAAGCTCGATCTGCCGGCGGGCGTGGATGTGGAAATCAAACTGTAAACCGTGCGCGGGGCAGCCCGCGCGAGGGAAACGAGCCGGTCAATTGCAACCGGCCCTGGTTAAAAGGAAATGAACATGAGCCTCGGACTTGTCGGTCGCAAGATTGGCATGACCCGCCTGTTTACCGACGACGGCCGCGCCATCCCGGTCACCGTGGTGGACGTGTCCAACAATCGTGTGACCCAGATCAAGACGCCCCAGACGGACGGCTATGCTGCGGTGCAGGTCACCTACGGCAAGCGCCGCGCCAGCCGCGTGACCAAGCCCATGGCCGGCCATTTCGCCAAGGCCGGCGTGGAAGCCGGGCATGTGGTGCGGGAATTCCGGGTTGCCGAATCCGATCTGCCCCAATTCACGCTGGGCAAGGTGATCGGCGCCGATCTGTTCCAGCCCGGGCAACTGGTGGACGTCACCGGCATCACCAAGGGCAAGGGCTTCGCCGGCACCATCAAGCGCCACAACTTCGGCTCCCAGCGCGCCTCCCATGGTAACTCGCTGTCCCACAACGTGCCGGGTTCCATCGGCATGGCGCAGGACCCGGGCCGGGTGTTCCCGGGCAAACGCATGGCCGGCCATATGGGCGCGGTGCGGCGGACGGTGCAGAAGCTGGAGATCGTCCGCGTGGATACGGAAAGACAGGTTCTGCTGATCAAGGGCGCGGTTCCCGGTGCCAAGGGCTCCGACCTCCTCGTGCGTCCCAGTGTGAAGGCAGGTGCGTGATGGAACTGAAACTGATCAACGATCAAGGTGCGCAGGTCGGCAGCCTGCCGGCCTCCGACACCACCTTCGGCCGAGAGTACAACGAAGCCCTGGTGCACCAGGTGGTGACCTCCTACCTCGCCAATGCGCGTACCGGCACGCGGGCGCAGAAGGACCGTTCCGCGGTCTCCCACAGCACGCGCAAACCCTGGCGGCAGAAGGGAACGGGACGGGCGCGCGCCGGTATGACCTCGAGCCCCCTGTGGCGCGGCGGCGGCAAGATCTTCCCCAGCAGCCCGGAAGAGAATTTCTCGCATAAGGTCAACCGCAAGATGTATCGCGCGGGCATGCGCGCCATCCTCTCCGAGCTGGCCAGGCAGGGGCGGCTTGCCGTGGTCGAGGACTTCAAGGTGGAGGCGCCGAAGACCAAGCTGCTGGCACAGAAACTGAAAGGGATGGGGTTCGACAAAGTGCTGGTGGTCACCGACCAGATGGACGAGAACCTTTACCTTTCCGCGCGCAACCTGGCCAACGTGCTGGTGCTGGAAGCCCAGCATGCCGACCCCTACAACCTGGTGCGCTATCCCAATGTGCTGCTTACCAGGAATGCGGTGAAAAAATTCGAGGAGCTTCTGGCATGAACCCCGATCGTCTGATGCAAGTGATCCTGGCGCCGGTGATCTCCGAGAAGGGCACCTACGTGGGTGACCTCAACAACCAGGTGCCCTTCCGTGTCGCCGCGGACGCCACCAAGCCGGAGATCAAGGCGGCCGCCGAGCTCCTCTTCGGTGCCAAGGTGCAGGCCGTGCAGGTGGTGAATGTGAAGGGCAAGAGCAAGCGCTTCGGGCGCATTGCCGGGCGTCGCCGTAACTGGAAGAAAGCCTACATCTGCTTTGCGCCGGGTCAGGAAATCAACCTCGCCGGTCCGCAGGCATAAGTGGCGCAGGAGAAGACAAAATGCCATTGGTCAAAGTCAAACCCACATCGCCCGGCCGGCGCGCCGTGGTCAAGGTTGTCAACCCGGACCTGTACAAGGGTGGGCCCTACGAGCCGCTGACGGAGCCCAAGCCGAAGAAGGCGGGGCGCAACAATCACGGCCACATCACCACCCGCCACCAGGGCGGCGGTCACAAGCACCACTACCGGATCATCGACTTCAAGCGGGACAAGGACGGCATCCCTGCCAAGGTGGAACGTCTGGAATACGACCCGAACCGCAGTGCCCACATCGCCCTGCTGTGCTATCGCGATGGCGAGCGCCGTTACATCATCGCTCCCAAGGGGGTCACGGTGGGCATGGAACTCATCAGCGGCTCGGAGGCCCCCATCAAGCCGGGCAATGCGTTGCCCCTGCGCAACATCCCGGTGGGAACCACCATCCACTGTGTCGAGATGCAGCCGGGCAAAGGGGCGCAGCTTGCCCGCGCCGCCGGCGCGGCGGTGCAGCTTCTGGCGCGCGAGGGCAGCTACGCGCAGATCCGGCTGCGCTCCGGCGAGATCCGTAAGGTGCATGTGGATTGCAAGGCCACCATCGGCGAAGTGGGCAATGCCGAGCATAACCTGCGCTCCATCGGCAAGGCGGGCGCCAACCGCTGGCGGGGCATCCGGCCCACGGTGCGCGGTGTGGCGATGAACCCCATCGACCATCCGCACGGGGGCGGCGAAGGCAAGACCGCTGCCGCCCAGCCGCCGGTCAGCCCCTGGGGCGTGCAGACCAAGGGCTACCGCACGCGGCGCAACAAGCGCACCAGCAATATGATCGTGCGTCGTCGTTATCAGAAATAACTGAGGTTTTCCTATGGCTCGTTCCCTGAAGAAAGGCCCGTTTGCCGACGTCCACCTGCTGAAGAAGGTGGAAGCGGCCAATGCTAGCCGCGACAAGAAGCCCATCAAGACCTGGTCGCGGCGCTCCACCATCCTGCCCGATTTCGTCGGCCTCACCATCGCCGTGCACAACGGCCGTCAGCACGTGCCGGTGTTCATCACGGAAAACATGGTCGGCCACAAGCTGGGCGAGTTTGCCCTGACGCGGACCTTCAAGGGCCATGCCGCGGACAAGAAAGCCGCCAAGAAGTAAAAGGAGAGCACGATGAGAGTTTCCGCTGTCATGCGTGGCCAGCGCCTTTCCCCCCAGAAGGGGCGGCTGGTCGCCGATCTGGTGCGCGGCAAGCCGGTGGAGCAGGCGCTCAACATCTTGACCTTCTGCCCGAAGAAGGGGGCCAAGCTGATCAAAAAGGCGCTGGAGTCGGCCATTGCCAATGCCGAGCACAACGAGGGGGCCGACATCGACGCCCTGAAGGTGGCGAGCATCTACGTGGACAAGGGGCCGGTGCTCAAGCGCTTCGCGGCCGCGGCAAAAGGCCGGGGTGTGCGCATCACCAAGCCCACCTGCCACATCACCGTCACCGTCAGTGACGAGTAAAGAGGGACCACCATGGGACAAAAGATCAATCCGATTGGCTTCCGCCTCGCCGTCACCCGCAACTGGGCGTCCAAGTGGTATGCCAACAGCCGCAATTTCCCCAAGCTGCTCAACGAGGACATCAAGGTACGCGACTTCCTGAAAAAGAAGCTCGCCCATGCCATGATCTCCCGCATCGTCATCGAGCGGCCGGCCCGCAACGCGCGCATCACCATCCACACCGCACGCCCCGGGGTGGTCATCGGCAAGAAGGGTGAGGACATCGAAAAACTGCGCACCACGCTGCAACAAATGATGAACGTACCTGTCCACGTCAACATCGAGGAGGTGCGCAAGCCCGAACTGGATGCGCAGATCATCGCCGACAGCATCGCCCAGCAACTGGAAAAACGGGTCATGTTCCGCCGCGCCATGAAGCGGGCCATGCAGAACGCCATGCGTCTGGGGGCCCAGGGCATCAAGATCATGAGCTCGGGCCGGCTGAATGGCATCGAGATCGCGCGCACGGAGTGGTACCGGGAAGGCCGCGTGCCCCTGCACACCTTGCGCGCCGACATCGACTATGGCTTCAGCGAGGCGAAGACCACCTATGGCGTGATTGGCATCAAGGTCTGGGTGTTCAAGGGTGAGAACGTGGGTCGCAGCGAGGTGGCTGCGCCGACCAAGGTAGCGCCCGAGCACAAGCCGCGCAAAGCAGGAGTGAAACATGCTGCAGCCAGCTAGAAGGAAATACCGCAAGGAACAGAAAGGCCGCAACAAGGGTGTGGCTACCCGCGGCAACAAGGTGAGCTTTGGCGATTTCGGCCTCAAGGCGACCGGCCGCGGGCGGCTGACCGCCCGTCAGATTGAGGCGGCACGCCGGGCGATGACGCGTCACATCAAGCGCGGTGGCCGCATCTGGATCCGCATTTTTCCGGACAAGCCCATTTCCCAGAAGCCTGCCGAGGTGCGCATGGGTAACGGCAAAGGCAACCCCGAATACTGGGTGGCCGAAATCCAGCCGGGCAAGGTGCTCTACGAGATGGATGGCGTCAATGAGGAACTGGCGCGGGAGGCCTTCCGTCTCGCGGCGGCCAAACTGCCCATCCCGACCACGTTCGTGACCCGGCAGGTGGGGGCCTGAAAGAGGTGATCATGAAGGCAGCAGAACTCAGAACCAAATCCGTGGACGAGCTGAAGGCGGAGCTTTCCTCGCTGCTCAAGGCCCAGTTCAGCCTGCGCATGCAGATTGCCACCCAGCAGTCCACCAAGACAGACCAGCTCAGGAAGGTGCGCCGGGACATCGCCCGCATCCGCACCGTGCTGACGGAAAAAGCGAGGCAAGCATGACTGACGCGCCCAAGAACCGCCGCACCCTCACCGGTCGCGTGGTGAGCGACAAGATGGACAAGACCGTCACCGTGCTGGTGGAGCGCGCGGTGAAGCATCCCAAGTACGGCAAGCTCGTGCGCCGCTCCAAGAAGTACCACGCCCATGACGAGGACAACGCCTTCCACGTGGGGGACATCGTCGAAATCCAGGAGTGCCGCCCCATCGCCAAGACCAAGGCATGGCGCGTGACACGCCTGATCGAAAAAGGGCGGACCATCTGACCTTGCGACGGCTTTGCCGCCGCGCTATAATTTCGCCCTTTCGCTGGCGCGCCCCTGGCCCCTCACCCTGCTGGCGGTGGGCCGCAACGGGGCCGGGGCGGGCCGCCCAAAACTGACCGTCGCTTGATTGTGTCGCGGCCGCCCCGGCCCTGGGGTGTCCGGTGTGACACGGGACGGATTAAGTTGGAGAGAGAATCATGATTCAGAGCGAATCCATGCTGGAGGTCGCCGACAACACCGGTGCGCGCACCGTAATGTGCATCAAGGTGTTGGGGGGCTCCAAGCGCCGTTACGCCGGTATCGGCGACATCATCAAAGTCACCGTCAAGGACGCCGCGCCCCGCGGCCGCGTCAAGAAGGGCGAAATCTACAACGCCGTCGTCGTGCGTACGGCGAAGGGGGTGCGCCGCCCGGATGGCTCCCTGATCAAGTTCGATGGCAATGCCGCGGTCCTGCTCAACAACAAGCTGGAGCCCATCGGTACCCGCATCTTCGGGCCGGTGACCCGTGAGCTGCGCACCGAGCGTTTCATGAAGATCGTGTCGCTGGCGCCGGAAGTGCTGTAAGGAGCAATCATGCGCAAGATCAAAAAAGGGGATGAGGTGATCGTCCTCACCGGCAAGGACAAGGGGCGTCGCGGTATCGTGTTGCGCGTGGTGGACGACGAGCGGGTGGTGGTGGAAGGTGTGAACAGGGTGAAAAAACACCAGAAGCCGAATCCCCTGCGCGGGCTGGCCGGGGGCATCATCGAGAAGGAGATGCCCATTCACGTCTCCAACGTGGCGCTCTTCAATCCGGTCACCCAGAAGGGCGACCGCGTGGGCTTCCGGGTGCTAGAGGATGGCCGCAAGGTGCGCGTCTTCAAGTCCAACGGCGAAGTGGTCGACGCATAAGGAAAAGCCATGGCTCGCTTGCAAGAGTACTACAAGGAACACGTGGTGCCCAAGCTGATGAAGGAGTTTGGGTACAAGTCCGTCATGGAAGTGCCCCGCATCGAAAAGATCACCCTCAACATGGGCGTCGGCGAGGCCGTTGCCGACAAGAAAGTGCTGGAGCATGCGATGAACGACCTGGCCAAGATCGCCGGGCAGAAGCCGGTGATCACGCGGGCGCGCAAATCCATCGCCGCCTTCAAAATCCGCCAGGGCTATCCCATCGGCTGCATGGTGACGCTGCGCAAAGGGCGCATGTATGAGTTCCTCGACCGGCTGATCAACATCGCCATCCCCCGCATTCGGGATTTCCGCGGCATCCCGGCGCGTTCCTTCGATGGACGGGGCAATTTCAACATGGGCGTGAAAGAGCAGATCATCTTTCCGGAAATCGAGTATGACAAGATCGACGCGCTGCGTGGTCTGAACATTACCATCACCACCACCGCGAAGACCGACAAGGAAGGCCGCGCGCTGCTTGCGGCCTTCAGCTTCCCGTTCAAGAGCTGAGGTTGCCATGGCCAAGTTAGCACTCAAGAACCGTGAACTGAAACGCCGCAAGCTGGTGGCCAAGTATGCCGCCAAGCGGGCGGAACTGTTCGCGATCATCAACAACGCCAAGGCCTCCGACGAGGAGCGTTACGAGGCGCGGATGAAGCTGCAGCAGTTGCCGCGTAACGCCAGCCCCGTCCGCCTGCGCAACCGCTGTGCGCTGACGGGGCGGCCGCGGGGCTATTTCCGGAAATTCGGCCTAAGCCGCAACAAGATTCGCGAATTCGCCCTCTCGGGCCAGATTCCCGGTGTCATCAAGGCCAGCTGGTAAGGGGTTGAAGCATGAGCATGAGTGATCCCATTTCCGACATGCTGACCCGCATCCGCAATGCCCAGCGGGCGCAAAAGGCCAGCGTCTCCATGCCTTCGTCCAAACTCAAGGTGGCCATCGCCAAAGTGCTCAAGGACGAAGGCTACATTGAGGATTTCGCCGTGCGCGAGATAGATGGCAAGCGGGAGCTTTCCATCAACCTCAAATATCACGCCGGGCGCCCGGTGATCGAGCGCATCGAGCGTGTCTCCCGCCCCGGGCTGCGCATCTACCGGGGCGCGAAGGACCTCCCCAAGGTCATGAATGGGCTGGGTATTTCCATCGTCTCCACCTCCAAAGGCGTGATGACCGACCGCATGGCGCGCGCGGCCGGGGTGGGCGGCGAAGTCCTCTGCATCGTGGCATAACGGGGGACCCACATGTCTCGAGTCGCAAAGAATCCGATTCAGGTCCCGGCCGGGGTCGAGGTGACCCTGGGCGCGGAGGAAATCGTCGTCAAGGGCCCCCTGGGCACG
Source organism: Burkholderiales bacterium (assembly GCA_023511995.1). Classification (NCBI taxonomy): domain Bacteria; kingdom Pseudomonadati; phylum Pseudomonadota; class Betaproteobacteria; order Burkholderiales; species Burkholderiales bacterium. The sequence continues at coordinate 89,434 of JAIMAL010000009.1, read as the reverse complement.
CTCAAACAGCGGCAGCATCCGGCGGTCCGGGTGACGCGCGAAGGGGACCGGCTGAAGGTGGAACAGGTGGGCGAAGGCCGTGCCGCCCATGCCATGTCGGGGACCATGCGTGCCCTGCTGGCCAACATGGTGCTCGGTGTCACCAAGGGCTTCGAGCGGCGGCTGACCCTGGTCGGGGTGGGCTATCGCGCCCAGGCCAAGGGCGATGCGCTGACCCTTTCTTTGGGCTTTTCCCATCCCGTGGAGCACAAGATGCCGCCCGGCGTGAAGGTGGAAACGCCGAGCCAGACCGAGATCGTGCTCAAGGGGGCGGACAAGCAGGTGGTCGGTCAGGTCGCCGCGGAAATCCGCGCCTACCGTCCGCCCGAGCCCTACAAGGGCAAGGGCGTGCGCTATGCGGACGAGGTGGTGCTCCTGAAAGAGACCAAGAAGAAATAAGAGGCTGACGTCATGGACAAAAAACAGGCTCGTCTGCGTCGCGCACGGAAAACCCGTGCCAAAATCGCTGAGCTCAAGGCGGTGCGGCTCACGGTGCACCGCACCAACTGCCACATCTATGCGCAGATCATCGATCCCTCTGGAAGCAGGGTGTTGGCGGCTGCCTCCACCCTGGACAAGGCGTTGCGCAACGAGGTACCCAACGGGGGCAACGTAGCTGCTGCCGCCCGCGTCGGCAGGCTGATTGCGGAAAGAGCGAAGGCGCTGGGCATCGAGAAGGTGGCCTTCGACCGCTCCGGCTATCGCTATCACGGGCGCGTGAAGGCCCTGGCGGAAGCGGCCCGGGAAGGTGGTCTGCAGTTCTAATCGGGGTTGAACATGGCAAAGATGGAAACGGAAGAGCGCGGCGACGGCCTGCGTGAAAAGATGATCTCGGTGAACCGCGTCACCAAGGTGGTGAAGGGTGGACGCATCCTGGGCTTTGCCGCCCTCACCGTGGTGGGCGATGGCGACGGTGGCATCGGCATGGGCAAGGGCAAGGCGAAGGAAGTGCCCGTCGCCGTGCAGAAAGCCATGGAGGAGGCCCGCCGCAACATGGTGAAGATCCCCCTCAAGAACGGGACCTTGCACCACGCGGTCATCGGCCACCACGGGGCCTCCAAGGTGATCATGCAGCCCGCCTCGGAAGGGACGGGCATCATCGCCGGCGGTGCCATGCGTGCGGTGTTCGAGGTGATGGGGGTGACCGATGTGCTGTGCAAGTGTATCGGGTCCACCAATCCCTACAACGTGGTGCGTGCCACCCTCGACGGCCTGCTGAAGCAGTCCACGCCGGCCGACATCGCCGCCAAGCGTGGCAAGCGGGTGGAAGAGATTCTGGGGTGAACCATGGTGGACTCCGGCAAAAAAATCAAAGTCACGCTGGTGAAGAGCACCATCGGCACCATCAAGTCCCACCGCGAATGTGTGCGGGGTCTCGGCCTGCGCCGTCTACACCACACGGTGGAGCTGGAAGACACGCCGGCGGTGCGGGGCATGATCAAGAAAGTCGCTTACCTGGTGAAGTGCGAGGGCTGACATGCAACTGAACACCATCAAACCGGCGCCAGGCGCCCACCGTGCCCGCAAGCGCGTCGGGCGCGGCATCGGCAGCGGTCTGGGCAAGACCTGCGGCCGTGGGCACAAAGGCCAGAAATCCCGCTCCGGGGGCTTCCACAAGGTGGGCTTCGAGGGCGGCCAGATGCCGTTGCAGCGTCGACTGCCCAAGCGGGGTTTTGTCTCGCCCAGCAAGGGTGAAGTGGCGGAAGTGATGCTCTACGCCCTCAAGTCCCTGCCGGGGGATACCGTGGACCTCGCCAGCCTCAAGCAGGCGGGCCTGGTGCCGGCGCGGGCGCGGGCGGCGAAAATCGTCCTCTCGGGCAGCATCGAACGGCCGCTTACCGTCCAGGGTGTCGCCGTCACCAAGGGTGCGCGGGCGGCCATCGAGGCCGCCGGCGGCAAGATCGTCGAGTAAGGAGCGAACTTGGCCCTCGCCAGCGGTGTAGCCGGTGCCTTCGCAGGTGCCAAGCTGGGCGACCTCAAGCGTCGCCTGCTTTTCTTGCTGGGCGCGCTGGTGGTGTTCCGCATCGGCACCCATATCCCGGTGCCGGGCATCGATCCCGATCAGCTCAAGGCGCTCTTCGAGGGCAGCCAGAGCGGCCTGCTGGGCATGTTCAATATGTTCTCCGGTGGTGCCCTGTCCCGTTTCTCGGTGCTGGCGCTGGGCATCATGCCCTACATCTCGGCCTCCATCATCATGCAGCTCCTGACCGTGGTCTCGCCGCAGCTCGAGGCGCTGAAGAAAGAAGGCGAGGCGGGACGGCGCAAGATCACCCAGTACACCCGCTACGGCACGGTGCTGCTCGCCCTCTTCCAGTCCCTGGGCATTGCCATTGCGCTGGAATCTCAGCCGGGGCTGGTGTTGGAGCCCGGCGTCATGTTCCGCATCACTACGGTGGTCACCCTTACCGCCGGCACCATGTTCCTCATGTGGCTGGGTGAGCAGATCACCGAACGGGGCATCGGCAACGGCATTTCGCTCCTCATCTTCGCCGGCATCGTCGCCGGCCTGCCGCGGGCCATCGGCGGCACCCTGGAGCTGGTGCGAACCGGGGCCTTCTCCATCCCCCTGGCGCTGTCCATTTTCGTCGGTGTGGTGCTGGTCACCTACCTGGTGGTTTTCGTCGAACGTGGGCAGCGCAAGATCACCGTGAACTATGCCAAGCGCCAGGTGGGCAACCGCATCTATGCCGGCCAGAGCACCCATCTGCCGCTGAAGCTCAACATGTCCGGGGTGATTCCGCCCATCTTCGCCTCCAGCATCATTCTCTTTCCCGCCACCCTGGCCGGCTGGTTTGGCAGCAGTGAGAAGCTGGGCTGGCTCAAGGACGTGGCGGGGATGCTCTCCCCGGGGCAGCCGCTCTATGTGATCCTCTATGCGGCGGCGATCATTTTCTTCTGTTTCTTCTACACGGCCCTGGTGTTCAATCCCAAGGAGACGGCGGAGAACCTGAAGAAAAGCGGCGCTTTCCTGCCGGGTATCCGGCCGGGGGAGCAGACGGCCCGCTATATCGAGAAAATCACCATGCGGCTCACCTTGGTGGGGGCGCTGTATGTGACCCTGATCTGCCTGCTGCCGGAGTTCCTGATTCTGAAGTACAACGTGCCCTTCTATTTCGGCGGCACGTCGCTTCTCATCATCGTCGTGGTGACCATGGACTTCATGGCGCAGGTGCAGGCCTACATGCTGAGCCATCAGTATGAAAGCCTGCTCAAGAAGGCGAACTTCAAAGGCGGTCTCGTGCGCTGACGGGACAGGGCGATGGCCAAGGAAGATACGATCCAGATGCAGGGGGAGGTGCTGGAAACGCTCCCCAATGCCACCTTCCGGGTCAAGTTGGAAAACGGCCATGTGATTCTGGGTTATATCTCCGGCAAGATGCGCATGCATTACATCCGCATCCTGCCGGGGGACAAGGTGACGGTGGAGCTCACCCCCTACGACCTGTCGCGGGGGCGCATCATCTACCGCGCGAAATGAATGGGCCCCAGGGCGATCGCCGCCCTGGTGCGAACTAAGGAGATAAAGCATGCGAGTGCAAGCCTCGGTCAAGAAAATCTGCCGCAAGTGCAAAATCGTGCGCCGCAAGGGCGTGGTGCGGGTGATTTGCGCCGATCCGCGGCACAAGCAGCGCCAGGGCTGAAGCGGCCGCGCGCTCCCTTGATCGGGAGCGGGGTTGTTGTTAATATTGTCAGTTTTCGGTTTGCGGAAAGCTTGCTGCAAGGAGTGACGGAATGGCCCGTATCGCCGGGGTGAACATCCCCAACCACCAGCATGCCGTGATCGCCCTCACCGCGATCTACGGCATCGGCCGCTCGCGCGCCCGCAAGATTTGCGAGGCGGCGGGTGTGAACCCCTCCACCAAGATCAAGGACCTCAATGACAGTGATCTTGACCGTCTGCGGGAGGAGGTGGGCAAGTACACGGTGGAAGGCGATCTGCGCCGTGAAGTGACGATGAACATCAAGCGGCTGATGGACCTGGGCTGCTACCGGGGCCAGCGCCATCGCCGCGGCCTGCCTGTGCGCGGCCAGCGCACGCGCACCAACGCGCGCACGCGCAAGGGGCCGCGCAAGGCCATTCGCGCCAGCAAGTAACGCTCGCCGTAAGACACGCAAAGGAAGAATCCATTTATGGCAACCAAGACCACCACCCGGGTGCGTAAAAAGGTCAAGAAGAACGTGGCCGAGGGTATTGCCCACATCCACGCTTCCTTCAACAACACCATCGTCACCATCACCGATCGCCAGGGCAATGCCCTTGCCTGGGCCAGTGCCGGCGGCGTCGGCTTCAAGGGTTCGCGCAAATCCACGCCCTTTGCCGCCCAGGTGGCGGCCGAGGCGGCGGGTAAGGCAGCTCAGGAATACGGGGTGAAAAACCTTGAGGTGCGCATCAAGGGTCCGGGGCCTGGACGGGAGTCCGCCGTCCGCGCCCTCAATGCCGTCGGCTTCAAGATCACCCAGATCGCGGATGTGACACCCATTCCCCACAACGGCTGCCGTCCGCCGAAGAAGCGCCGCGTCTAAGTCAGGAGAATCACCGTGGCTCGCAATACCGATCCCAAATGCCGCCAGTGTCGCCGCGAAGGCGAGAAGCTGTTTCTCAAGGGCGAGAAATGCTTCACTGACAAGTGCGCCATCGAGCGCCGCAGCTATGCGCCCGGTCAGCATGGCCAGCGAAGCGGCGCCCGGCTGTCCGATTATGGCAAGCAGCTGCGGGAAAAGCAGAAGATGCGCCGCGTCTATGGCGTGCTGGAGCGCCAGTTCCGTAGCTATTACTTCGAGGCGGACCGCCGCAAAGGCATCACCGGCGAGAACCTGCTGCAGATTCTGGAAAGCCGCCTGGACAACGTCGCCTATCGCATGGGCTTTGGCGCCTCCCGCGCCGAGGCACGGCAGATCGTGCGTCACAACGGCATCCTGGTGAATGGCAAGCGGGTCAACATTCCCTCCTACCTGGTGCGGCCGGGTGATGTGGTGGAAGTGGCGGAGCGCGCCAAGAACCAGTTGCGCATCAAGGCCGCCGTGGAAGCCGCCGAGGCGCGCGGTTTTCCCGAGTGGATTTCGGTGGATACCAAGGCACTCAAGGGCACGTTCAAGGCGCTGCCTGCCCGTTCCGAGCTGCCGGCCACCATCAACGAGCATCTCGTGATCGAGCTGTACTCGAAGTAAACGCTTCTTTCGCTCTGGCACCCCGGTGCATTGTCGGGGGTTGCCCATAAAGATACGAGGACTCATCCATGCAAAGCAGCGCTACCGAATTCCTGAAGCCGCGTGTGGTGGACGTGGAGCAACTGTCTCCGCTGCGGGCCCGCGTCGTGATGGAGCCGTTCGAGCGCGGTTACGGCCACACCCTGGGCAATGCCCTGCGCCGTATCCTGCTTTCTTCGATGCCCGGCTACGCCATCACGCAGGTGAGAATCGATGGTGTGCTGCACGAATACTCGGCCATCGAAGGCGTGCAGGAAGACGTGGTGGACATCCTGCTCAACCTGAAGGGCATCGCCTTTAAGCTCCACAACCGAAGCGAAGCCACCCTGCGCTTGGTGAAAAAGGGCAAGGGCGTGGTCACCGCCGGTGACATCGAAACCACCCACGATGTGGAAATCATCAACCCGGAGCATGTCATCGCCCACATCACCGGCAACACCGAGCTGAGCATGGAGCTCAAGGTGGAGCAGGGCCGCGGTTACCAGCCGGTGGCCTCCCGTCGGGTGGAGGACCATGAGCATGTCATTGGCAACATCCTCCTCGATGCCTCCTTCAGCCCGGTGCGCCGCGTCAGCTACACGGTGGAAAGCGCCCGTGTCGAGCAGCGCACCGACCTCGACAAGCTGGTCATGGACATCGAGACCAATGGCGTGCTGGAGCCGGAGGAAGCGGTGCGTTACGCCGCACGCATCCTCATGGATCAGCTCGCCGTCTTCGCCGAGCTGAAGGGCACACCCGCCGTCACCGAAACGCCCCGGGCGCCGGCCATCGATCCCATCCTGCTGCGGCCGGTGGATGATCTGGAACTCACCGTGCGCTCGGCCAACTGCCTGAAGGCGGAAAACATCTACTACATCGGCGATCTCATCCAGCGCACGGAGACGGAGCTGCTCAAAACGCCGAACCTGGGGCGCAAGTCCCTCAACGAGATCAAGGACGTTCTGGCCGCCCATGGCCTGAGCCTGGGGATGCGCCTGGAAAACTGGCCGCCCCCCGGCCTCGAGCGCCACGGCAAGTAAGCACAAGACGAGAAGGATAGGCAACCATGCGTCACCGTCTAGGCAACCGCAAACTGAACCGGACCAGCAGCCATCGGCTGGCCATGCTGCGCAACCTGACCAATGCCCTGCTGCGCCATGAGGCGATCAAGACCACGCTGCCCAAGGCGAAGGAGCTGCGCCGGGTCGCCGAGCCCCTCATCACCCTGGGCAAGAACCCCACCCTGGCCAACCGGCGGCTCGCCTTCGCCCGCCTGCGGGACCGGGAAATGGTGGTAAAACTCTTTGACGAGCTGGGGCCGCGCTACCGCAACCGGCCTGGCGGATACCTGCGCATCCTGAAATGCGGTTTCCGCCAGGGGGACAATGCGCCCATGGCCTATGTGGAGCTTCTGGACCGGCCGCAGCCCACGGCGGCCGAGCCCGCGGCCGAGTAACGGGGCTCACGAAGCTGCAGGAAGAAGCCGGACGCCCTCCGGCTTTTTTCTTGTTTGCGATCATGACGCTTCGCCCTCCTGAATGATGAAACGGCATTTCCCGGAGGGGAGAGGGGGGCGAGGAAACGCTTCCCCTTGTTTTATGTCAGGGAGGACCGCCGCCGTCCCCGCCGGGGCGGGCAGGTGGCAAGCCTTGACGCGAAAAGCCTGCATCCGGCCCGGCAGGGGCGGGTTTACGGAGGAGCCGGCATGAGCATTCTTCTTTTCACTGATTTCGGCGCGGCCGACCTTTACGTGGGCCAGGTGAAGGCCGTACTCGAGCGAGAGGCACCGGGTGTGGCGGTCATCGACCTCCTCCACGAGGTACCCGCCTATGACATCGAAGCGGGGGCGCACCTGCTGGCTGCGCTCGCCCCCCGCTTCGCCGTGGGGGATGTGTTTTTCGCCGTGGTGGACCCCGGTGTTGGCGGCAGCCGCCGCCCCGTCCTTCTGCAGGCGGACGGGCGCTGGTTCGTCGGCCCGGACAACGGCCTGCTGTCGGTGGTGGCGCAAAGGGCCCGGCAGCGACGGGTCTGGCACATCGTGTGGCAGCCGGAGAGTCTTTCCGCCTCGTTCCACGGTCGGGACCTGTTCGCCCCCATCGCCGCCTGGGTGGCGCGGCAGACCCTGCCAGCGGAATATCTCACACCGGCGCCGGCCCTCGATGTGCTCCTTGCCCCCGGTCCCCTGCCCCGCATCATCTACGTGGACCATTACGGCAACGGCATCACCGGCCTGCCTGCCGCGGGTGTTGCCCCCGATTCGTGGCTCGAGTGCGGCACCTACCGCCTGCCCCACGCGCGCACCTTCTCCGCCGCCCCGCCCGGCCGCCCCTTCTGGTATGGCAACAGCATTGGGCTGGTGGGAATTGCCGTCGCCCAGGGCCATGCGGCCACACAGTTGGGCTTCCGCGTCGGCACCGCCGTACGGGTGCTCTGAGGCCCGCCGGGGCGAGGTTCAAAGCCGCACCGAGACGAAGGCGATCTCGTCGCCACTGGCGATGGGCGTGCTGAGCTCGGCAAACTGTTTGTTCACGGTGATGCGCATCAGCCCGCGACCGAAGGTGGTTTCCCACACGCCGCCGCGGGCGCGCAGATGCTCGATGAGCTTCTCCACCGTCGTCACCTCCGGCGGCAGTGTCATCTCTTCGTAGGCCGTTCCCAGTTCATTGACCAGCGCAGCGAAATAAAACACCTTGATCATCGCTCATCCTTCGCGGGAGGGGGTGTGATCTTGGGCACCGCTTCCGCCATGGTGAGGCCGTGGCCCCTTTCGCGGCGGCAGGCGATCCCGCGCATGCGGCGCAGCTTGCATGGGCACCAGGCAGGGCAAGACCGGGCTCATGGTCAAAATCCGGTTAAGGCCCACCCGGCCGCCGCGAGGGGGAGAGGGTACCACGCGCCGCCTCTCCTCTGAAGGGAGGGGACGGGTGCGGCGCGGGTGAAAGCAGGAATACGTTTGAGGGGCCGTTTCACCCTTCGCGGCGCGAAGGGTTGGTCAGCGGGGTGGCCGCGCCGCGCCCTGGGGAAGGTGTTTCATCACCTCGGGGATGTTCATGCTGCCCATTCCCGGCATGATGACATCCCCCGGCCGCTGCCCCGGCTGGCAGGGGCCAAGCCATCTGCCCTCCACCGTCTGCCGGGAAGACTTCATGCCCCGCAGTGGCGGCGAGAAGGTCATGGTGATTTCGCTGCGGTAGCTCTTGGAGAGATCCCCCGTAACCACGGCGGTGGTGGTGATCGTGGAACCCTCGGCGCTGCACACCGATTCACCGATTACCTTGTCGCCTTCCCGGCGCACGGTTTGTTTGCTGCATTTCTGCTCCGCCATGCCCTTGGCCCGGCTCTGCGTGAGGTCATCGGTTTTTTCATCGATGCACTGCTGCATCACCATGGGCTGTGGCATGTCGGGACTGTGCATGCGCAGCTCCCACAGCCCCGGTTTGCGGTGAGGCATATCCGTCGGCGCGGCGAAGGCAGGCGAACCAAGGACGAAAGCGAGAAGAGCGATGGCAAAACGCATGACGAGCCCCCTTGGCGGTGTGGTTGGCATGCTTGGCAAGTCTACGCCCGTGCCATGCGCGTGGTCAAACGCACCCGCCGTCAGTGTGCCGGGGTGGCGAACCACTTGCGGTCGCGGTTGAGATCCGCCACCGTCTAGAACTGCTGTTCCAACAGCCTGGACAGGTTGCGCAGAATGCCCGCGCCCACCTTCGCCGCCCGGGCGTGCATGCCACCTAGTTGCCGTACCAGCCGTTGTTCACATAAGGCAGATAGAGCGGGTCCGGCTGCTGAGTTTGCGTCTCGGGCAGTGGCGATTTGTCCCCGTGCTGGGCCGCGGGCGCGGCGGCTTCCCCTATCGGCGTGCGCACGGCAGGCGCGATGGGGACATTTTTCACTTCGGTGCTTGAGCCACGCTGCACGCCTTTTTCGCAGGCCAGAGCGGTGCTGCTCGTGATGAGGCTGGCGATGGCCAGTGTGATCAGAATGGTTTTCATGGTGGTCTCCTTCATAAAGTGGACGGGTTTGGGCTCCGCACGGACGGCCGCTTTGCTATGCGCCGGCTGCGCGGGTTTGCTGCAGGCTGCTTGGCACATCGACACGGTCCGCGCGCCGGATCAGATATGCGGCAAGGGCACGCGCCGGAGGCGAGTCGAGATACAGAGCCGTCTCTTCCTTGCCGCCGAGGGCAAGTCTGAGCCGCGGCGTTCGGCGCTCGTTCACCTCGGCGGTGATTTCGATGTGGATGGTTTCAACTGCCTGTTCCATGGGTTGCCTCCCTTGGGGTGAAATCTCACTGTTGCACGCCTTCCGCCCCGTCGTAGGTCACGTAGGGTTGCGGATCGGATGGCTGTTGTGCGGCGACGTCGTCGACCGCTTTGGCAAGGGGGGACGCATTGCTTGCCGCTTCTCGGGTGGCGCTTGCGGCGGAGAGGTCGGTTGTCACGGATGCCGGCACCTGCTGCGGGTGCCGGGGCTGCGGCAGGAGCTGGCTGTCCTGCGCCCCGGCGGGCAAGGCCGGCGCAAGCAAACCGAGCAGGCTCATGGTGCAGACGAGGGTTCGGATCAGGTTCATGGTTTTCTCCTTCACAAGGACTTGTTCGAGCCTGAAGTGTGGGCGCCAGCGAAAAGAAAAAAATCTGCCAAAACGGCTACCGCTGAAGTGGGGCCGGAAAGGGGGCTAGCCCGTTGGTGCTATATCTCCCGGCCAAGTGCATTTTTCGTGCGATCCGCAGTTCTAGAACGAGTGACCCGTCGTCGCGATAGAGAGCAAAAAGGCGCCGCCGGAGGAAATCCTGGACGTGCTGGAAAAAGCGACCAGTGGGCCGTCGGGTGACGGGCTGGCATGGCGCACTCGGCTGTGCGCTGCTGTGGCCGTGTTTTTCCTTCGCGGCCCAGCCGCGGCCCATCGTGGCGCTGTTAAGTGACAGTTTTGCGCCCTACCAAGAGACTGCACGCGCCGTCCTTGTGCGAAGGTGGCGAACCGCTTGTGGTCGCGGTTGAGATCCGCCACGGTCTCGAACGGCGGCTCGAACAGGCTGGGAAGATTGCGCAGAATGCCCGCGGCCACCTCCGCCTCGCAGCCCTCGTCGAAGTCGATCTGCTGGGACAGCCAGCGCTCAAGCCAACTTGGGTCGGGCAGGCGCGACTGGACCGTGTCGTTCGGAGACAAAGACTGGTTTACGTCCGGGTTGGTCGGGTGCAGCGGCCTGGCCGAGCGGCTGGCCATCAGCACGCCCACCTTGGCGAAGCCGGCCGCGCCTCATGCCGCGCGGCTCAGGGCAGCGTGGCGAGCCATTCGAGGATGAGACTGCCGGCCACCCCCGGCACGTCGACGTGTCCCGCCTCCACTTCGGCGTAGCGTTTGTGCGGGGTGGCGACGGCTGCGTACAGACGTTCACCGTAACTTCTCAGGCCGGCGTTTTCGCGGCTGCCCGTAATCCAGAGCAGGGGCAGGGCAGCGGGCAGCCGGCGGATCGCATCGAGCGTGTTGGCGCCGCCTTCGGGGTCGAAATAGCTGAGGTAAATGCGGGTGGTGGTGCGAATCGTGCAGGCGGGTGGGGTCTTGCTCGAATCGAAGTCATCGAACGTGTCGGCTTCCTCGCCTTTGCCGTCGGCGACCGCCTGACGGGCGCGGGCCGCACTGGCCGCGAAGCGTTCCTGAAGCGCCGAGCTTGCGGACTGTGGCCCAGGGCCAGGAGCAGCAGACCATCGGCGGGGCGCTGCGCGCAAAAGATGAGGGCGGCCGCAGCACCCAGGCTGTGGCCGCCGATGACGATGCGCGTCGCGCCGCGCGCGCGGAGCCGGGCCACGGTGGCGTCGATCTCCGTCATGGCCTGAGCGTAATCGCGGTCGAAGGCACGCTGTCTGGACCAGGGCATTTTCTGTGTCCCCACCAGGATGCCCGCCCGTTCCAGTTGCGGCGCCAGCATATGGAACGGCGACCCCGGATTCGCGAGCTTCCCATGAAGCAAAACAAGGCCGGTCTGACCCGCCTGCGCCGGCCAGAGCGTTATCACCCCTTGGCCAGGACTGCCTTCAAATACTTGCCGGTGTGGCTTGTCGCGCACTTCGCCACGTCCTCCGGCGTTCCCTCTGTGATGATTTGCCCGCCGCCTTCGCCGCCCTCTGGGCCGAGATCGATGATCCAGTCCGCGGTTTTGATGACGTCCAGGTTGTGCTCGATGATGACCACGGTATTGCCGTTGTCCCGCAGGCGGTGCACCACCGAAAGCAAAAGCTCGATGTCGTGGAAATGTAGCCCCGTGGTGGGCTCATCCAGGATGTAGAGGGTGCGGCCGGTGTCGCGCTTGGAGAGTTCCAGCGCCAGCTTCACCCGCTGCGCTTCGCCGCCGGACAGCGTGGTGGCCGACTGACCCAGGGTGATGTAGCCCAGGCCCACATCGAGCAGGGTTTCCAGCTTGCGTGCCACCGCCGGCACGGCGCTGAAGAATTCGTGGGCCTCCTCCACCGTCATCTGCAGCACGTCGTGGATGGTCATACCCTTGTAGCGGATTTCCAAGGTCTCCCGGTTGTAGCGCTTGCCGTGGCAGACATCGCAGGGCACATAGATGTCGGGCAGGAAGTGCATTTCCACCTTGATCACGCCATCGCCCTGGCAGGCTTCGCAGCGGCCGCCCTTGACATTGAAGGAGAAGCGCCCGGGGCCGTAGCCGCGGCTGCGCGCTTCCGGCACGCCGGCGAAGAGCTCGCGGATGGGGGTGAACAGCCCCGTGTAGGTGGCGGGATTGGAGCGGGGCGTGCGGCCGATGGGGCTTTGGTCCACGTCGATGACCTTGTCGAAGAATTCCAGGCCGTCCAATTCATCGAAGGGGGCGGGCGTCAGACTGGAGCCGTAAAGGTGCTGGGCCACGGCCGGGTAGAGGGTGTCATTGATGAGGGTGGATTTCCCGGAGCCGGAGACACCCGTGATACAGGTGAGCAGTCCCACCGGCAGCCGCAGGGTGACGTTTTTCAGGTTGTTGCCGCGGGCCCCGCGCAGGACGAGCCAGCGGTCGGGGTCGGGTGCGCGGCGTGTCTTCGGGATGGCAATGGCGCGTCGTCCAGAAAGATACTGGCCGGTCAGCGAGTCGGGGTTGGCCTTGATTTCCTCCGGTGTGCCCTGGGCCACGATTCTCCCCCCATGGACACCGGCGCCGGGCCCGATGTCGATGACGTGGTCGGCGATGGTGATGGCCTCCTCATCGTGTTCCACGACGATCACGGTGTTGCCCAGATCGCGCAGATGGCGCAGGGTCGCAAGCAGCCGTCCGTTGTCCCGTTGATGCAGGCCGATGGAGGGCTCATCGAGCACGTACATGACGCCGGTGAGCCCGGAGCCGATCTGGGAGGCAAGCCGGATGCGCTGGGCCTCGCCGCCGGAAAGGGTTTCCGCGGAACGGTCCAGGGACAGATAGTCGAGCCCGACGTTGGTGAGGAAGCGCATGCGGGAGACGATTTCCCGCACGATGCGCTCCGCGATGGCCTGGCGCGCGCCGCCCAAGTTCAGTCCTTCGAAGAAGGGCAGGGCTTCCTTGAGGGGCATGCGGCTTACCTCGTAGAGGGTTTTGCCGCCGACCTTGACATGGCGAGCCTCGAGGCGCAGGCGTGTGCCTTCGCACTCGGGGCAGGGCTTGGTGTTGAGATATTTGGCCAGCTCCTCGCGCACCGTTGCCGAGTCCGTCTCCCGGTAGCGGCGCTCCAGGTTGTGGAGGATGCCCTCGAAGGGATGCTTGCGCGTGGTGAGGCCGCCCCGTTCGGCGAGATACTTGAAGGCAATGACCTCGTTGCCACTGCCGTAGAGGAGGATGTTCTGGATGCGCTTGGGCAGGTCCTCGAAAGGGGTATCCAGATCGAAGCCGTAGTGGAGGGCGAGGCTTTGCAGCATCTGGAAGTAGAACTGGTTGCGCCGGTCCCAGCCTTTGATCGCCCCCGAGGCCAGGGACAGATGGGGGAAGGCCACCACCCGCTTGGGATCGAAGAAGGTGACCACGCCCAGCCCGTCACATTTGGGACAGGCCCCCATGGGATTGTTGAAGGAGAAAAGCCGCGGTTCCAGTTCCGGCAGCGCATAGTTGCAGATGGGGCAGGCGAAACGGGCGGAGAACAGATGTTCCCGGCCGCTGTCCATTTCCACTGCAATGGCGCGGCCGTCCGCGTGGCGCAGCGCTGTCTCGAAGGATTCCGCCAGACGCTGCTTGACATCCGGCCGCACCTTGAGGCGATCGACGACGACCTCGATGGTGTGCTTGCGGTTCTTGTCCAGTTTGGGCAGGGCGTCGATTTCGTAGGTGCGGCCATCGATGCGCACCCGCACGAAGCCCTGAGCCCGTAACTCGTCGAAGAGCTCCAGATGCTCGCCCTTGCGTCCCGTCACCACCGGCGCCAGGATCATGAGGCGGGTATCCGCCGGCAGGGCGAGCACCTGGTCCACCATTTGCGACACCGTCTGTGCCGACAGCAGCACCTGGTGTTCGGGGCAGTAGGGGTCGCCCACGCGCGCATAGAGAAGCCGCAGGTAATCGTGGATTTCGGTGACGGTGCCCACGGTGGAGCGGGGGTTGTGGGAGGTCGCCTTCTGTTCGATGGAAATCGCCGGTGACAGCCCCTCGATGAGGTCCACGTCGGGCTTTTCCATCATCTGCAAAAACTGCCGGGCGTAGGCCGAAAGGGATTCCACATAACGGCGCTGGCCCTCGGCATAGAGCGTGTCGAAGGCAAGGGAGGACTTGCCGGAACCGGAAAGGCCCGTGATGACGACAAGCCGGTTGCGGGGAATGTCGAGATTGATGTTCTTCAGGTTGTGGGTGCGGGCGCCGCGAATCTTGATGAATTCCATAAGGGGACCGGCTCGTCCAAGGCCTGCGCCATGGGGGCGCGGGCGAACCTGCTAATATACGCATTTTTTTCCGCGCCCTCCACGTTGATGTAAGCCATGACCGACAACGAGCGCATGTCGCCCTTCGAGCTCAAGGCCGCGCTGAGCCTCGCTTCCATCTACGGGCTGCGCATGCTGGGCATGTTCCTCATCCTGCCCGTGTTCGTCGTCTGGGCGGAACACGAGCTGGGTGCCACGCACACCCAGGCGGGGCTTGCGCTGGGCATCTACGGGCTGACCCAGGCGGTGCTGCAGCTTCCCTTCGGCATGGCCTCCGACCGCTTCGGCCGCAAGCGGGTCATTTACTTCGGCCTTGCCCTGTTCGCCCTGGGCAGTTTCATCGCCGCCGCAAGCCACGACATCCACCTCATCATCCTGGGGCGCGCCATCCAGGGGGCGGGCGCCATTTCCGCCGCGGTGACGGCACTGCTCGCCGACCTGACCCGCGAAGAGCACCGCACCAAGGCCATGGCCATGATCGGCGGCACCATCGGCCTCACCTTCGCCTTTTCCCTGGTTGCGGGGCCGGCGTTCTACCACCTGATCGGCATCCCCGGGATTTTCGCCCTGACCGGCGTGCTGGCCCTGGCGGCGATGGGCGTGGTCCGCTTCCTGGTGCCGGAGCCGCGGACGAGCCGCTTCCACTCGGATGCGGAGGTGGCGCCGGCACGGCTAAAGGATGTGCTGCGCCATGCCGAGCTCAGACGCCTCAATTTCGGCATCTTCGCCCTGCATGCGGCGCAGATGGCCCTCTTCGTGGTGGTGCCCCTGGCCCTGAAAAAGACGGGCAACATCGACCAGAACCATCACTGGATGATCTATCTGCCCATCATGGTGATCTCCTTCCTGCTCATGATCCCCGCCATCCTCTATGGCGAGCGCCGGCTCAAGCTCAAGGAGGTCTTTCTCGGCGCCATCGCCCTTATGCTTGTTACCCAGTTGTTGCTTGCTGCCCTGATCGATGACTTCAGGGCGTTGGTTACACTGCTCACCGCCTATTTCGTCGCCTTCAACCTGCTGGAAGCGACCCTGCCCTCCCTCATTTCCAAGATCGCCCCTGCCTCGGCGAAGGGGACGGCCATGGGGGTGTATAATGCCTCCCAGTCCTTCGGCATGTTCCTCGGCGGGGCGGTGGGCGGCGCCCTGTCCCAGCACTACGGCCCGTCTGCCGTTTTTTTGTTCTGCAGCGCCTTGATCGGCCTGTGGCTCGCGTCAGCCAGCCGCATGGAACGTCCCCCCGCCGTGCGCACCCGGCTTTTCCACGTGCGGGAGATGGATGCCGGGCGCGCTGCCGAATTGTCCAGGCGGCTTGCCGCCCTCCCCGGGGTTTCCGAGGCGGTCGTGGTGGGTGAAGAGGGCGTGGCCATGCTCAAGGTGGACCTGCGGGGCTGGGACGAGGCGGGCGTGATGAAATTGATCGAGGAGGAACAGAACCATGGCATCCGTGAATAAAGTCATCCTCATCGGCAACCTGGGGGCCGATCCGGAGGTGCGCTATACGACCGGTGGCGATGCGGTCACCAGCATTCGCCTGGCCACCACCGATACCTGGAAGGACAAAAACGGCGAAAAACAGGAGCGCACCGAATGGCACCGGGTGGTGTTCTTCGGCAAGACCGCCGAGATTGCCGGCGAGTACCTGAAGAAGGGCAGCCAGGTCTACGTGGAAGGCCGCCTGCAGACCCGCAAGTGGCAGGACAAGGAGGGGCAGGACCGCTACACCACGGAAATCATCGCCGACCGCATGCAGATGCTGGGCAGCCGCAATGGTGTCGCCGTCGAGGCGGAGGCGCGCCCCGCTCCCTCGGCGGCAGGCGCGCCGGCCGCCAAGCCCACGAAAAAAGCCGGGGATTTCGAGGATTTCGAAGACGACATCCCCTTCTAGGGATATACGGGGTTTTCGAAATACTCATCGATCCGGTCTCACACTTTGCCTTTTGCCGTGGGGCCGCCCTCCAAGCACGCCCGACACACCGCCCGCGCCCTTGATTCGGGCCTGTCCTTGCTGCCCCAGAGCCCCACGACGATGCTGTCTGACAACGGCACCGAGTTCGAAGCCGACTTCGCCCGCCTCCTCGAGGATCGCGGCATCGGGTGCGGGTACACCCCCCAAGACGCCCAAGATGAACGCCAGGCGCTCGCTTCAATCGCACGATCCAAGAGTCCTTCGTGGATGACCACGAGGATCTGCTCTTTGCCGATCTCGCCCTCTTCAACCGCAAGCTCGCCGACTGACTCGGCGTCTTGAGACGCCGAGTGTCCTCACCACACCCTCGGCCAGCGTTCCCCGCTATCCTTGCCTACCGGAACATCAACCCGAGTGTCAAAGGTACTACACTCGTACATGCTATTGATACGCCAACATGCCAAAGGTATAATGCTCTTGTCGTAACAACAATGAACAAAAAGGGACAAGGCATGCAGGGGGAGGTGTGCATCAGGACACTGTTGCCGATGCGGAAGAACACGTAGACACCCAGGCCGCGCTGTGGCTCCTGGCGAGCCTGGCCGGTTTCTATCGCCAGCCCTTCGATCCCGAGCTGGTGATCAAGCGTTTTCCGCCGCCGATTGATCTGCCCACGCTGATCGAGGCTCTGAGCGCGCTCGGCCTCAAGGCCGGGCTGGCCCACTGGCCCGAAGCGGCGCTGTCGGCTTTGCCGCTGCCTGCCGTGGCGCTGCTGGCTACGCCCGTGCACGAAGCTACGCAAGGAGACTCTGGCGAAGAGGCAAACACCGCTTCACCCCAACCACCGCCCCGCACCGCACTTACCCCGGCACTGATCGTTCAGCACGGCGACGACACCTTGGCCTGGGTCAAGCCCGGCCAGTCCGTGCCGGAAACCGTAGCGCTCGACGCCGCCCGCGCCCAGGCCGCGCCGGTTCTGCTGCTGGTGGCGCAGGCCGAACCGCCGGTTTCCGAATCGGTCAGCAAGACTGAATTGCCAGAGTCCCAGAAAAAGCCCTTCGGCTTTTCCTGGTTCGTGCCTGAGCTGCTGCGCCACAAGCGCATCTGGCGCGATGTGCTGCTGGCCAGCCTTGCCATCCAGCTCGTCGGACTGGCCACGCCGCTGTTCACCCAGGTGATCATCGACAAGGTGATTGCCCACCATTCAGAGAGTACCCTCATCGTGCTCGGCGTGGCGCTGGTGGTGTTCATGTTGTTTACCAGCGGCATGAGCTGGCTGCGCCAGTATCTGGTGCTACACACCGGCAGCCGCATCGACGCCGTGTTGGGCGAGAAGGTGTTGAAGCACCTGCTGCACCTGCCGCTGCCGTACTTCGAGGCGCGGCCCACCGGCACCCTGGTGGCGCGCCTGCACGGCGTGGAGCAGTTGCGCGAGTTCATTTCCGGCGCGGCGGTCAGCCTGATTCTCGACCTGCCTTTTCTGCTGATTTTCCTGGCGGTGATGTTCTCCTACAGCTGGCAGCTCACGCTGATCGCGCTGGGCATCCTGGCGCTGATCGTTGCCGTGAGCCTCATCATGGTGCCGATCTTCCGCGAGCGGCTGGACAAACAGTTCCTGCTCGGCGCGCGCAATCAAGCTTTCCTCACCGAATACCTGGCGGGTATGGCCACGGTGAAATCCCTGCAACTGGAGCCGGATGTCAGTAAGCGTTACGGCACCTACCTGGCGCAGTACCTCTCGGCAGGTTTTGCCACCAAGCAGGTGGGCAACACCTACAACGTCGTCGCCAACGGGCTGGAGCAGGTGATGACGCTCTCCATCCTCATCGTCGGCGCCTGGCTGGTGATGCAGCCCGAAGCAGGCATGACGGTGGGCATGCTGGTGGCCTTCCAGATGTTCGCCAGCCGCATGAGCCAACCGCTGCTGCGCCTGGTCGGGCTGTGGCAGGAATTCCAGCAGGCCAGCATTGCGGTCAAGCGCCTCGGCGACATTCTGGACATGCCGCAGGAACCTTTCACCCTCACCCCGCGCGCCGCGGGAGGCGAAGGCCGCATCGACATCCGCGACGTGGGTTTCCGCTATTCCGAGCAACACCCCTGGCTGTACCGCAACCTGAATCTCACCATCCCCACCGGCAAGCTCACGGTGCTGATGGGCCCCAGCGGCTGCGGCAAGAGCACGTTGGCCAAGCTGATGCAGGGCTTCTACTGGCCGCAGGAAGGACAAATCCTGCTCGACGGGCGCGACATCCGGCAATTAGCGGCCAACGAACTTAGGGCCACTTTTGGTGTGGTACCGCAGGAAACGGTGCTGTTCTCCGGCACGATCTACGACAACCTCGTCATGGCCCACCCGCATGCGAGCTTCGAGGATGTGGTCGCCGCCTGCAAGGCAGCGGAAATCCACGACGTAATCGAGCAGCTGCCGCAGGGCTATCAAACCGAAATCGGCGAGCGCGGTACCAGGCTATCGGGCGGGCAGCGGCAGCGGATTGCAATTGCACGGGCGCTATTGAAACGCCCCAAGGTGTTGATCTTTGATGAGGCGATTTCGAACCTGGATCAGCAAACCGCCGAGCACTTCGCCCAGACCATCAACCGGCTCAAGGGCAAGGTGACGATGATCTTCATCACGCACCAGATTCCCAAGGGTTTGCAGGTGGATAAAGTGGTGAACATCGGAAGCCATGGCCTGCATGTGAGTTTGGTGAAGGATGAGACATGAAAAAGCAAATTCGATTCTTTATAAGAAACCGTGCAATGAAGTTTGTATCAGCTCTCATATTTGGAGTCGCGTCGATTATCGGGTGTGAGGCAGAAAAAGGGGGGCAAACATTGAATGAAGACAGGCTGCGAGAGATAAAAATCGGTTCTGTTGTGAAGCTAGCCGACCTGATTAATGGCAACGCTGAGATCGTTTGCGTATTGCATCCATATCAAGACAAGGTTGCAGACAAATACGTAAAAAGCATGGATATCAATAAATACCTGAGCGATGTCAAGTATCAGGCGAGCGAAAGCTATTGGTCTTTGGTCACATCATCTACGAACCTTACGACTCATTACACATTTAAGCGTTCCAAGATGCTGGACATTTTTTCTGCGCATGGCCTCAAGAGCTCAACGGCTGTGAATCTGCCACCCAACTTTGAAGCCGCTGAGTGCGCCTCTTTTGATGGTGCAGCGCTTTTCAAAACTTCTATTAACGACCGCGTTTACGTGATATTTGGGAGCATCAAATGAGCTACAACGACCTGTACAACCGTTATATGCAAGAGGCAAATGCATATGCTCAGCAATACGGCATCGATCCAAGTACGGCGCACAACGGGGCGTGGGACGCGTTCAGACATGCATACGCAAGCGCCGAGATGACTCGCGAATATGGTTCAGCCGTTGCTCATGCAGCCGGCGAACTCAATGAAATACGGGGTGATATAAAGCATAATCAGCCATCCTGGGAAAGGAATATGGATGAGTGGAACAACGCGGTTGGACGGGAGATAGGGAAAAAGTCCACTTCAAGTGCGGATAGCGCGCAGCGCGTGTATGACGCTCTCAAGAGGGGACACCTAATTACCGATCCAATTAATGATCCCCGCGATTATAAGGACACTTGGGACAGGATCAAAGATCAAATGCGTGACTGGTGGGACCGCGCCAAACGCTGGACCTGGCCCCGCGACCCTATCATCGTCGACCTCGACGGCGACGGCCTGGAGACGGTGGGCTTGGCCAGCAACGTCTACTTTGACCACGACGGTGACGGCGTCCTCACCAAAACCGGCTGGGCCGGCAAGAACGACGCGCTGCTGGTTTGGGACAGAAACGGAAACGGCCGCATCGACACCGGCGCGGAGTTGTTCGGCGACTTCACGCCGCTGCCTAATGGCACGCTCGCCCCCAACGGCTTTGCCGCGCTGGCTGTATTGGATGCCAACGGCGACGGCGTGATCGATGCGTCTGACCCGGCGTTTGCAGAACTCAAGCTCTGGCGCGACACCTCGCAGGATGGCCAGACCGGCACCGGAGAACTCATTTCGCTGGCCGACGCCGGTATTGTCAGCCTCAACCTCGCCCACACCCTCAAGAACCAGGTTCTTGCCAACGGCAACCAGCTCACCCGCGAGGGCAGCTTTACCCGTCTGGATGGCACAACCTCCGCCATGGGCGAATTCCGCCTGGCCATCGACACCTTCGACACGCAGTTCGCCGAAGAAGTCGAAGTCCCCGCAGCCCTGAAGACCCTTCCCAATATGGGCGGTGCGGGCAACGTGCGCGAGCTGCAACAAGCCGCGGCCCTGTCCCCGCAACTGGCTGGGCTGCTCGCCCAGTTCCAATCCGCCACCACCCGCGCCGAGCAGAAAGCCCTGCTCGATCAGCTCATCGCCGCCTGGGCCGATACCTCCGGCATGGCCAAGAGCCTAGAAGAGCGCGCGGCGGGCCGATACCGCATCCAATATGAGGCCTTCGGCAATGAACGGCGTTCCAGCAATATCGACACCGCGGCCTTCGAGGCGATCTCCTCCGGTGGCGTCGGCGGCGGTGTGGAGCTGCTTACCGACGCGGGCGCGCCGTACCTCTCCGAGCGCTACCGCAACCTGATTGCTGACTGGACCCGAAAACTCCACGTGCTCGAAGCCTTCAACGGCCAGTATTTCTTCAACCTGCCCGAGCAGAAGAGCCAGACCGACGGCGCCAACTGGGGCTTGAGCATCTCGGCAGGTTCGGGTGGTGGCAGCGGTTCAGGTGCGGTGGCCATTGAAGCCCTGCCCATCCTGCACGTGAACTTCTCGCAGGCGCAGCTCGACCTCTTGCAGCAAGCCTACGACAGCCTCAAGGAAAGCGTCTATGCCAGCCTGGTGCTGCAGACGCGCCTCAAGCCCTATCTGGATCAGATCGAACTCGTCATCGACGACAGCGGCCTCAAGCTCGACGCTACCCAACTCAACCGGATGCTCGCCGACAAGAAAGCCGCCGACCCCGAGAACTACCTGGCCGATGTGCTCGATCTGGACCGCTATGCGGGCAACTTCCTCTCCGGCACCAACTGGCAGGGTCTGGCCGACTTCGACACGCTGATCGACACCTTGCCTCCGACGGCGGGCATCGCGGCGCTGCTCGACGAGTTCAGGGTGCGCCTCACTGCTGGCGATGACGTGACGGGACTCACCGACAATGCCGACATCGTGCTGGCGGGTGAGGGCAAGGACACCCTCTACGGCTACAACGGCAACGACCGTCTGTTCGGCCAGGGGGGCGATGACCGCATTGTCGGCGGCGCGGGTGACGACCTGATCTCCGGCGGGGCGGGCAATGATGTGCTTTACGGCGAATCCGGCGCCGACACCTACGTCTTCGGGCGTGGCTACGGCAATGACACCATTCTCGACTATGCCGAGAACGGTGTGCAACGCGACACCGTGCGCTTCCTGGGGCTGACCCCGGTGGACATCCGGGTAACCGCCGATTACAACGACAATCTCGTCTTCACCATCCGAGACACCGGCGAGACGCTGTCCGTGCCGCGCGGCGGTTATTGGTGGGGTCAGAACGGCGTCGGCCAGTATGTTTTCGACGACGGCACGGTGTGGAGCCACGACGATGCGCTGCGCGCCACCGTCGCCGTAAGCACGGAGAACGACGACACGATCTATGGCTCTTCCGCAGGAGACACGATCACCGGCCAGGCGGGCAATGACACGCTGATCGGTAACGGCGGCAACGACGTGATCGATGGCGGCGCGGATAACGATCTCTTGATCGGCTCCACCGGCTGGAACCGGATTTACGAGAACGGCAGCTATCGCCTCGAGCGCAGCACCATGCCGCAAATCTCTGCCAACGGCAACGACACCTACCTCTTCGGTCGCGGCGATGGTCAGGACACGGTGATCGACGGGGACTACACCGCCGGCAACAGCGACACCCTGCGTTTCAAGGAAGGCGTTCTGCCAGAGGACGTGAGGTTCATTCGGAACGGCAACGATCTGGTGCTGGCCATTCGCGGCAGCAGCGACCAGGTGACGCTTAAGCAGTATTTCGACGAAGACTGGAATGGGGCAAATGCCCCTTACCTGATCGAGCGCATCGCCTTTGCCGACGGCACGGTGCTGTCCTATGCCAACGTGCAAGCCATTCTCTTTGCCGGTAGCGAAGAGGCGGAAACCATCATCGGCTCGCGGGCAGCGGATGTGCTGACCGGCCAGGGGGGCGCGGACACGCTTATGGGCAACGGCGGCGATGACCGGCTCGAAGGCGGAGACGGCGATGACGTGCTGCTCGGCGGTGCGGGCCGGGACATCCTGGACGGTGGCGCGGGCAACGATGTGCTGCGCGGCGGCGGTGTCATCGGCTGGTGTTATCAGGTCTACGACGGGAATGGCGAAGGCGACACCTACCGCTTCGGCCGTGGCGGCGGCCACGACACGATCATCGAGGATTCATGGATCGCCGGTGAGACCGACCGCATCGAGTTCAAGGCGGGTGTGCTGCCCTCCGATGTGCGACTGGAGCGGGTGCGTACCATCAACGGCTGGCAGGTCAGCGACGACCTGAAGATCACGATCCGCGACACCGGCGAGACGCTCACCGTCAAGAACCATTTCAACGAGAGCAACCGCCATGCGGTGGAGGAAATCGCCTTTGCCGACGGCACGCTGTGGGATGGAGAGGCGATCAAGTCCCGCAGCCTGCTGGGCGGGGACGAGAACGACGAATTGCGCGGCTTCAACGGCCGGAACGATGTCATCGTGGGCGGCGCGGGTAACGACGTGCTGGAGGGCGGCTCAGGCTCCGACACCTACCGCTTCGGCCTGGGTGACGGGCAGGACGTGATCCACGAGGGCTCCACCGCTGGCGAGGATGTGGTGGCGCTGGGGGCAGGCATCACCCCCGCCGATGTCACCGTGCGCTGGACGCTGCAAGGCGACATGGCCATCATGCTGCCGGACGGCAGCCGCGTCACCGTGCGCAATCAGGCCAACCCTTGGTCGAGCGAACTCGGTATTGAGCAACTGCGTTTTGCCGACGGCACGGTATGGGATCGCACGGAACTGGCATCGCGGGCGCTTGCCGCCACGGCCGCAGATGATGCCATCATCGCCGGCTACCAGGACGACACGCTCGATGGCGGCGCGGGCAACGACCGGTTCCAGGACCTGGGCGGCTACGACACCTATCGCTTCGGCGCGGGCGACGGTCAGGACACCATTGCCGATAACTACGGCCGCGTGCTGTTCAAGCCCGGCATCGGCCAGAACGACATCACCTTTACCCGCGACGGCAACGACCTGATCGCCACGGTGACAGCCTCGGGTGACGCGGTGCGCATCAAGGACTGGCTGGCTAGTTGGCAGCGCATCGACCGTTTCGACTTCGACAACGGCGCTAGCCTTTCCGTCAACGACGTGCTGGCCAAGCTCAATGTGAGCGAAGGCGCGGAAATCCTCTACGGCTCGCCGGGCGGGGATGTGCTCAACGGCACCGAGAAGGACAGCGTGATCTATGGCCGCGAGGGTAACGATGTTCTGACCGGCGGCGCGGGCCGCGACCAGCTCTACGGCGAGGCCGGTGACGACACGGTGGACGGCGGTGCCGACCGCGACTGGCTCTACGGCGGTGCGGGCAACAATACCTACATCGTGGCGCCGGGCATGGGCCTGGACAACGCCTTAGGCGCGAGTCTCGCGGTGGCCAACGACACCGTGGTGTTCGCGCCGGGCATCCGGCCGGAAGATATTTCGGTGCAATTGGGCGACCGCAGTTGGGACGGATCGCCGGATGCCGTGGGGTATTTCAACCTGGTCATCGGCATCGGCGGCAACGACGCGCTGATCGTGCGCGCCGAGAGCGGAGATGACCTTGGCCGCGGGGCGATCCGGCGCTTCCGCTTCGGTGACGGCACCGAATGGACGCTGGCCGACGTGATCGCCCGCGCCGATGGCGGCAAGATGGGTTATCAGTGGCGAAACTGGGGGGACCCAACCACAATCCTCGGCAGCCAGGCTGACGACGACATCACGGACTATACCGGCCAGTCCGTCACCGTCCAGGCGCGCGGCAACGACGACAACATTTACCTGGCCGCCGGCCATGACATCGTCTCGGCGGGCAGCGGCAACGACCGGGTATACAACGGCCAGGGCGACGATCTGGTTGCGGGCGAGGCGGGCAACGATGAGATCGACGCGGGCGATGGCGACGACGTGATCGTTTTCAACCACGGCGACGGCCACGACAGGCTGCAAGCCGGAGAAGGCACGGACACGCTGTCCTTCGGCGCCACGGTCACGCCTGCGATGCTTTCCGCCGCATTGGACCGCGACGGGCGGGTGGTGCTGCTTATCGACGGCGGCGCGGGCGGCTCGATCACGCTGGCAGACACCCGTATCGACGATCTGCCGGGCGACGTGGAGCGCATTCAGTTCATCGACGCCGAGGGCAAGACGCGGGTGTTCAACCTGGCGGGCTGGCTGAAGGCCAGCGCAGGCGCCCTGCTGTCGGCCACGACCGCAGCACCGCTGGCTTTTGACGGCACGGGCTTTGAACTCACCGGCACGGTGGCCCCGGCGGGCGGGCTGGAGGCGGTGGCTTATGCGCAGTCCGGTGATCTGTTCGCCTCGGCCAACCTCGCCAACAACACGCCGAGCGATGGCGACGACGTGCTTTACGGCACGCCCAATGGCGACACGCTGGATGCCGGTGCGGGCAACGACATCGTGCTGGGTCTGGCTGGCGATGACACGATCCTTGGCGGAGACGGCAACGACCTGATCCACGGCGGCGATGGCGATGACGTGCTGGGGGGCAATGCCGGAAACGATGTGATCTACGGCGGCTGGGGGGCGGATCAACTCACCGGCGGCACCGGCAACGACCAGCTCTTCGGCGAATGGGGCGGAGATACCTACGTGTATCAGGTCGGCCATGGAGAAGTGACCATCGACGACGACCATCGCGTGCTCAGCTGGGGGTATAGTGGGGAAGTCCCGTTTGTCGCCGCGCTTGTCAGTGAGATGGGCTATGGAGGCTCGATTGTTGACGACGCCCCCAACATCCTGACCTTCGGCCCCGGCATCCGCCCGCAAGACCTGCGCTATTCGGAGCGCAATGGCGATCTGGTGATCGAATTCGCCAACCAACCTGGCGACCGGGTGATTTTGCGAGGCTACGAGCCGGGCCGGGCCACACAGACCCGCTCGGTGGACATCATCCGCTTCGCCGACGGCACCGAGATCGTAGCCGGGAACATCGAACCTACGGGCAATACCGAAATGGCTGGCGATGAAGGCGGCTGGCTCGACGGCACGCCATTTGCCGACACGCTGATCGGCGGCGACGGCGACGACGTGTTGAACGGCAACGGCGGCGCGGATCACCTGGTGGGCGGCGCGGGCTCGGACACCTACCGGATTCACAAGGAATGGGGCAGCCGCCCGACCGAGACGCTGATTGCCGAGACCTGGCGCGCGCAGGATGTCAACCGCATCGAACTGACGGGCGATTTCAACGCTGACGATCTGCGTTTGGCGTTCGACGGACGCGACCTGCTGCTGCGCCTGAACGCGGCAGGCGATGCGATCCGCTTCGCCGGGTTCGACCCGCGCGCGGAAGGCATGCAGGCCCCGGTTGCGGAAATCAACCTGCCCTGGTGGGGTGTGAGCCTGTCGTTCAACGACCTACTCTCGCGCGGCGTGCGCATCATCGGCACGCCCAACGATGACGTGCTGACTGGCACTCAGCTTTCCGACTGGATCGAAGGTCGCGAGGCGGACGACACCATGAGCGGCGGTGCAGGCGGCGATCTCTACCTGATCGGTGCCGATGGCGGCACGGACACGATCATCGACAGCGAAGATGGCGATGCGCCCAACACGCTGGTGCTGCCCGAGGGCACGACCCTCGATGATGTGCGCTTGTCTTTTGATGCCGAAGGTTTCCTGATCCTCGATCTCGACAACATCGGCAACCGTGTGCGCCTGTCGGGCTTCGACCCGCAGAACCCGTTGGGGCCGCGCGCCGTGGAGCGGTTCCGCTTCGGCCTCGACGGCGACGAGATCGGCTACGAGGAATTGCTCGCACGCGGTTTCGATATCGTTGGCACGGATGAAAGTGACGCTCTCAAGGGAACCACGCTCACGGATCGTGTCTGGGGCGGTTCTGGCAACGACCTGATCGAGGCCACGCCTGGTGGCGATGTGCTCGCGGGCGAGGGTGGCAACGACACCTATGTGGTAAATCTGGGCGATGGCATCGTCACCATTGATGACTTGGCGGAACAAGATGCGGGCAACGTGCTGCGCTTCGGCCCCGGCATCGATCCGAATGCGCTGCGCAACAACCTGCGCTTCGAAGCGGACGGCAACGGCGGCCACGTGCTGCTCATTCCCTACGGCGATGTGGGCGACGCGGTCCGGCTGGCCGGTTTCAACCCGCAGGACGTGCTCGGCACCCACGCAGTGGAACGCTTCGAGTTCGCCGACGGCACGGCGGTGGATTACGCCACCCTGGTGTCCTGGACCTTCGTGGTAGAGGGCGACAACACAGGCAATGTGCTCGAAGGCACCAATGTCGGCGACCGGCTCTACGGCTACGACGGTGACGATGTCATGGAATCGGGTGATGGCGAGGACGTGCTCACCGGTGGCTTGGGCAACGATGTCTTGCGCGGCGGCGCGCAGCGTGATGCCTACGTGGTCAACCTGGCCGATGGCGAAGACGTTATCGAGGATGACCTTGATGCGGGTGTCGGCAATGTGCTCACCTTCGGCGAAGGCATCGCCCGCGAGGACGTGCGGCTGGAAGTGGATGGCGACGATTTGCTGATCCGTTACGGCTCAGGCCGCGACGTGGTGCGCGTGCGCAACTACGCCCCGAATGGGGCAAGCGGCGGCACGGTGATCGACACCTTCGAATTCGCCGACGGCACCGCCGTGACGCTGCGCGAATTCATGAACCGCGCGCCGGAAGTGGCCAATCCCATCCCTGATCAAGTCGTACTGGAAGACACGGCCTTCAGCCTGCGGCTGCCCGACAACCTGTTCATCGACGCCGATGGCGACGACATCCTGACGCGAGTCACTGTCTCAGGTTACACAACGCGGCCGGATTGGCTGCAATATGACGCCGCCTCACGCACCTTGTCCGGCACGCCGGAGAACGGCGACGTGGGCGAATTTGATGTCATCATACAGGGCATGGACACGCTGGGTGCATTGAGTCTACACAGCTTCCACGTCACCGTGCAAAACACCAATGATGCGCCCGAAGTCGGCACAGTCTTGTCCGACCTGTGCGCCATGGAAGACAGCGCCTTCAGCTTCACGCTGCCCGCTGATAGCTTCCGTGATGTCGACGTGGGTGATGTGCTCGCCTACACGGCCACCCGGGCCAACGGTGATCCGCTGCCCGATTGGCTCACGTTCGACGCCCAGACAGGCACCTTCTCCGGTACGCCGGCCAATGGCGATGTGGGCACGCTGCAACTCACCGTGACCGCTACCGACCAGGCCGGGGCGCAGGCGACCCAGACCTTCGCCATTGGCGTGATCAATGTCAACGATGCGCCCGAGGTGGGCGTGTTGCTTGGCAACCAGAGCGGCCGCGTCGGTCAGGCCACCAACTGGCAATTGCCCGAGGGCGCCTTTTTCGACGTGGATGCTGGCGATGTGCTCACCTACTCGGCCACCTTGGCTGACGGCAGCGCGCTGCCCGACTGGCTTGCCTTCGACGCGACCACCGGCACCTTCAGCGGCACGCCGGCCTTGGCAGGCAACTATGCCTTGCGGGTCACCGCCACCGATCTGGCGGGTGCCTCGGCCAGCCAGAGCTTCACCCTGGCGGTCGATTCGGGCGGCGGCAACCAGGCACCGGTCACCACAGCGGATACCGCCAATGTGATCGAGGATCGCAAGGTCTTCACCTGGGGCAATGTGCTCGCCAATGACCGCGACCCGGAAGGCAGCCGCCTGACGGTCACGGACGCGGGCATCCGGCGCGGCGAATACGGCTGGCTCAAGCTCCTGCCCGATGGCAGCTATGCCTACGTGCTGGACAATGCCTCCACCAAGGTGCAGACGCTGGCCGAAGGCCAGAAGGTCGTCGACCGCTTCGCCTACACCGCCAGCGACGGCACGGCGGCTTCCACCGGCGAGCTGGCCGTGACCGTGACCGGCGACAACGATGCGCCGGTGCTGGCCAGGGCTCTGGCCGACGTGCAACTCGCCAAGGGCAAGGCCTTTTCCTGGCAGATCCCGGCAGGCAGTTTCCAGGACATCGACCGCACGGACACGCTCACCTACACGGCGACACTGGCCAACGGCAAGGCCTTGCCGAGTTGGCTCAAGTTCGATGCCGCCACGCAGACCTTCAGCGGCACGGCGCCTTCGGGTTCGACCGCGGCCATCGATGTCAAGGTCGTGGCCAGCGACGGCCACGGCGTTTGCTCGACGGCTTCGGACGTGTTCCGCATCAGCGTCGGCAACAAGACGGTGCTGCCCGCCGCCAGCAAGGGCAACGAAGGCGTGGGCAACGGCATGGATGCGCCGCCGCCGGGCCATGCGACCAATCAGAACGACGGCGCGGGCACCGGGCCCGGCAACCCCGGCAACAAGGGCAAGAAGGACGAGCTGCTCGAGCGCTTTCTGGACGGCTTCAAGGCCGATGCCAAGGCGGCGGACAAGGGCTCTGTGGATGCCCTCGGCACCCTGGATGCCGCCTGGTTCGAACGCTGGCTGTCGCCGTCCGCACCGTCGAACGCACAGGTGCCAGCGCCGGGTAACGACCAGTCCATCGAGCAGCACTGGCAGCACCTGCTACATGCGCTGAACCGGCTCGACGCCGAACGGCAGGGCGCGGCGCAGTGGCTGGGCAAGGGCCAGGGCGCCGATCTGGTGGGATTGACTGGATTACTGTCCGGCAACGCGGCGATGCTGCGCACCCACAGTGATGCCGTGGGGCTGGCCTGCAGCGGCACCCACCTCAAGGGCTTCTCCGGCATCAAGGAAGGGGTGGGCAAGCTGTCATGGTAAGCCGTCACCCCTGCCGATGGCGCGCGTTCTGATCGCGTGGGAACTGGGCGAGGCCTTCGGGCACCTCGCCCGGTGCCTGCGGCTGGCGCAAGGACTCGTCGCGCGCGGGCACGCGGTGACCCTGGCGCTCAAGGACGTTCGGCTGCCTGCCGGACAGACCACGCCACCCGGCATCACCGTGCTGCCCGCGCCGCTGACCCCGCAGGCCGGGACAGGTGGCAGCGCAGCGGCGAACTACGCCGATGTGCTGCGTGTCAGCGGCTTTGCCGACGCGCGGGACGTGGCCGCACGGCTCAATGCCTGGCGGGGGATGTTTGCCCTGGCGCGGCCCGAGGTGCTGGTCGCCGACCATGCGCCGACCGCCTTGCTGGCGGCGCGCTTGGCGGATACTCCCCATCTGGCCATCGGCAACGGCTTTGCGATCCCGCCCGCCGTTTCTCCCTGGCCGTCGATCCGGCCCTGGGAGGCGGTTTCCGATCAGGCGCTCGCCACCGCTGAGGCTCGGCTCGACCGGGTGCTGGATGCCGATGTGCTGTGCGTCGCGCCGGGCATGAACCCCGAAGCGGCGAAACGTTGCGCTACGCGGCGTTTGCGCATTGCGCTGGCTCCGGTCGGTCTGCCTCCTTTGCTTCAATACGCCGATTTGGCGGTCGGCTACGGCAGCAGTGGCTTCTCGACCCAGGTCTTGTTGGCCAGGGTGCCCTTGGCGATGCGGCCCCGGCATGTCGAGCAGGCGCTCCTTGCCCACCGCGTGGAAGCGCTGGGTGCAGGCCGGTTGCTCAGTGGCCGCATCGATGTGGACAGCGTCACAGCCTCCTTGCAGGAGCTGCTGGGCAAGCCGGCCTATCGGCACGCCGCCCGCGCGTTCCGGGATTGCCATGGCGATTTTTCGCCCAGTCAGGCGATTGAGCAAAGCCTGTCCCTCATCGAGCGCGCGTTTCTCGATGGCTGGAACACCGAGTGCACGCGCAAGACCCCAGAATCACAAGAGAGTCCCCCGGCATGCCTACATTGAAATCCCTCGTACCACACGCCCACAGCGATTATCAGGAGTTTTATCCACCTTTGATCCGTTTGCAGCACAGCGCACCCCATCCGCAGGGGCGGCGGGTGCTGTGGGCCATCCTGGCGCTGGTCGCCTTTCTCATCGTCTGGGCGTTGCTTGGGCGGCTGGACATCGTCGCCGTGGCCGACGGCAAACTGGTGCCGGCCAGCTATCTCAAGATCGTGCAGCCCTCGGAAGCGGGCATCGTCCGGGACATCCTGGTGCGGGAGGGTGAAACCGTGCGTGCCGGACAAACCGTGATGCGCATGGATGCGCTGATCACCAATGCCGATCTGGACGCCATTGCCACCGAATACGCCCGCAAGCGTCTGGCGCTTGCCCGCATCAATGCCGAGCTCACCGGAAAACCTTTCCTGCCGGACGTTCAGGCTCCGGCAGCGCTCATTCGTGAAACCGGCGCGCAGTACCAGGCCAACCGCGATGCATTAGCCGCCGCGCTGGCCGAGGAACGCAGCCGCCTCATCAAGGCGCAGCAGGAACTGGCCGCTGCCCGCCAGCAGAAAGAACGGCTGGAGGCTGTGCTGCCGCACTACCGCGAACAGGACAAGGCCTACGAAAAACTGGTCAAGGAAGGCTTTGCCGGTAGCCTGATGGGTTCGGACAAGCGCCGCGAGCGCATCGAGAAGGAACAGGAATTGGCCATTCAAGAGTACCTGATTGCCTCAGCCCAGGCCAGTATTGACCAGTCCCAGAAGAAGTTGAAGCAAATCGAGGCGGACTATGTGCGCCAGTTGCACGCCGAGCGCAATGAGGTGCAGGCGCAGATCGACAAGCTCGCGAAGGAGCTGGAGAAACAGCAGCACCGGCGTGAACTGCTGGAACTGAAAGCGCCCCAGGACGGCGTGATCAAGGATCTGGCCACGCACACCCCCGGCACGGTGGTGCAGCCCGGTACCGTGCTGGCCACCCTCGTGCCTCGCGAAGAAAAACTCAAAGCTGAGGTTTGGGTGTCGAACGAGGACATCGGCTTCGTGCGACCGGGCCAGCCAGTCAAGCTGAAGTTCGCCGCCTACCCCTTTCAGAAATACGGCATGGGAAAAGGGACCGTCGAGTACGTGAGCGCCGATGCTCAGAGTGAGGAAGAAGCCCGCGACAAGGGATTGGCAGGTGGCCAGCGGCCGCTGCGCTACAAGGCCCTGGTGACGCTCGAGGCAAACGCCTTGGAGATAGATGGGGTGCAGTATCCACTGTCCGTTGGCATGCAGACCACGGCGGAAATCCTGCTGGGCGACCGCACGGTGGCGGAATACCTGCTCTCGCCTGTGAAAAAAGCCTGGCACGAGGCAGGCCGGGAGCGATGAACGGTGCCCCACCGCCGCCGACGCCGACTGACGCGCTGC
Source organism: Burkholderiales bacterium (assembly GCA_023511995.1). Lineage (NCBI taxonomy): Bacteria > Pseudomonadati > Pseudomonadota > Betaproteobacteria > Burkholderiales > Burkholderiales bacterium. Next base: position 57,993 of record JAIMAL010000009.1, on the reverse strand, counting down.
CCAGCCAGGTGCCGGGCATCCACTGGCCTGCCGTGGTGGGAACGCGCGATGCCGCTCTGCTGGTTTTGTTATTCCAGATGGAGAGCACGCAGTGGTTATCCGGACAGGCACTGCACCAACGACCAAACTGGCAACTCGGTGTGCTGCTCGACCACGCGCGGCGCCACTGGGCTTTCTATCGCGAGCGTCTCGCCAACGACCTGGCCCGCTGACACGAGATTCCGCTACTGACCCGCGCGGATTTGCAAACGCAGGTCGATGGCATACGGGCCACTGCCTATCCGCGTGCTCACGGCAAGACCTTCGACATTGCGATGGGGGGCTCGACGGCTGAACCCGTCACGGTGCGGTGCACGGCGCTCACCCAATTGTTCTGGCAGGCGGCGACGTTGCGCGACCATCTCTGGCACCGGCACGATCTCTCGGCAACGAAGGCCATCCTCCGTCAGTTTCGGCAGCCAGTGGATGAAACCAAGCCGGGGCGGTGGGGCAGCGTTTTAAGAAGCGGCCCGGGCTGGCATCTGCCGATCTCGACCTACGGGAAACACAGTTGCGCTGGCTGCAAAAGGTTGATTCGGACATCCTGCTCACCTATCCGTCCAACCTGGACGACGTTTTGCTGACGCAGATGCTCCGCGAGGGCGTCGCCCTGCCGCGCCTGCGCGAGGTGCACACTATCAGCGGCACGGTCACTGCGGCATTGCGCGAACGGTGCCAACAGGTCTTGGGCGTGCCCCTGACCGATCTCTACAGCGCCCCGGAAGTCTGCGTCATCGGCCTGCAGTGCCTGGACAGCGGTCTGCTGCGCGTGTAATCCGAACACCTGCTGGTGGAAGTGCTCAATGAACAGGGGCAACCCTGCCAGGAAGGCGAGATCGGACAAGTGGTGGTGAGCGATCTGCACAACTTCGCCATGCCCTTGATCCGCTATGCGCTGCGCGACTGGGCCGAGACGGGAGCAACTTGTTCTTGTGGCCGCGGTCTACCCACCCTGCGCCGGGTCGTGGAGTGTACCTGCAATATGGCCACGAGCCCCGAGGGCAAGCCCTTCCGGCCAATGCTGGAGACCAAAACGGATGCTGGAGGCTATGCCGCAGATGCGCCAATACCAGTTCGAGCAGACCGCGGTGGATGCCATCACAGTACGATTGTTCTGCGTGCCCGCGCCAAGCAATGAGCAACTGCGGCAGTTTCAAGCAGCGCTGGAGCAGATGCTGGGCCACGCCTACCGCTGGACTTGGCAGGTCGGCGACACGCCCTTGCCCTTATCGGCCAGGAGCAAGTTCGAGGAGTTCATCTCCTCGATTCAAGCCACCGGGGAGAAGGCATGACCGAGACGAAACACCAGCGGCTGGCGTCGAGGCTGCACACCGCTCTGCATGGCCTCGAGGACAGCGTGTACCGGCTCCGATTATCTGGACACGGTTTTGCAACTCAGGCCGCCTTTCGCATGGCATAAGCCTGACGGGCTGCGAGGGGTGACATGAAGCCCAGTTTCTCGAGACGCCAATGCCGTTTATAACGATCCTTAAACGCGGTTACGGCCTGGCGCACCTCCTCCAGGTTGCCGAAGAGGCGATCGGGCCCACCGCAAATCCCTCGCTGTTCCTGAAGTCAAGTTCCGCTCGAAACGGCATAGGGACAGGTGTGGACGATGTCCGCGACGTGGTTGTGGTAATAATCACGAACGGGGTAGAGAGGCGGCTCGACTGTTCTGTTAACAAAGGGCAGGAAGGTGGGTGTGTATTTTTCCTGGTCGATTGTTAATTTTTCTAAACACAACAGCTGCTTGTAACGTTGTTTGCATTTTCTGTATACACAACGCCCTAAGGGGCCCCTGCCCGGAGGCCCTGGCCGCTGCCAGCGGGGCCTCGTCTCCCTCGCGGTAAAGTTTCCCGCGCCCGCGCCGCTATAGCGAACAGGCTTTTTGCGGTGCAGTGATGATCGAACGCCCCCTGCAGGACGTCAATGCCTGGGTCGCCTATTTCGACCAGGTGCAAGTGCCGGTGCTGCGGCGCACCGTGGAGGAGCTCGCCCGGCTGCGGGAGCATGAGGACGAGGTCGATACGCGGGAGCTCGCCGATGTCATCCTGCACGACCCCCTGATGACCCTGCGCGTCCTGCGCTTCCTGCAAACCCATCACGCCCGGCGCCAGCTGCAGGAGATCACCACCATCGCCCATGCCCTGATGATGGTGGGCACCACGCCCTTTTTCCGCCACTTCAGCGACCTGCCGCTGGTGGAAGACCTCCTCGCCAACCAGGTGGCGGGGCTGACGGGGTTACGCCGGACCATGAGCCGGGCCCGTCATGCCGCCCTCTACGCCCAGGATTGGGCCGCGCTGCGCCATGACATCGAGTCGGACGAGGTAATGGTGGCGGCCCTGTTGCGGGACCTCGCGGAGATGCTGATGTGGTGTTTCGCGCCCCGCCTGATGATGCAGGTGCGCGCCCTCATGCAGGGCCAGCGGGGCATGCGCAGCGCCGAGGCGCAGAAGCGGGTGCTGGGCTTCCGGGGCATCGAACTGCAACTGGCGCTGGTGCGGGCCTGGCGGCTGCCGCAGCTTCTGCAGACCCTGATGGACGAAGACCACGCCGAGCATCCGCGGGTGAAGAACGTGACGCTGGCGGTGCGCCTTGCCCGGCATTCCGCCAATGGCTGGGATGATCCGGCGCTGCCCGATGATTATGCGGAAATTGCCCGTTTCCTCCATCTTTCCGAGGAGGCGGTGCACGCCCGTATCCTGCGCGTGACTTTGCTTGCGGCCCGCGGCTGGCACTGGTATGGCGTGCCGCCGGCGGCGGCATGGCTGCCCCGGATCACGGCAGCCTGAGTTCGGCGATCACTGGCGCGTGATCGGATGGGCGCGCCTGTTTGCGCACGTCCCGGTCGATGGTGCAGGACACACAGTGGGGCACCAGCGCCTGCGAGAGCAGGATGTGGTCGATGCGCAGGCCGTGGTTGCGGCGGAAGGCCATCATGCGGTAGTCCCACCAGGTGAAGGACCGCTCCGGCTGGTCGAAGAGGCGGAAAGCGTCGGCAAACCCCAGCGCAAGCAGGTCCCGGAAGGCCTTTCGCTCCGGCTCGGAAAACAGCACGCGCCCTTCCCACAGCTCGGGGTCGTGCACGTCCCGCGGCTCTGGCGCGATGTTGAAATCCCCCAGCACCGCCAACCGGGGGTGGCGCGCAAGCTCCAGCCTCAGCCATTCGGTGAGCCGGCCAAGCCAGCGCAGTTTGTATTCGTACTTGTCCGTGCCCACCGCCTGGCCATTGGGCACGTACAGACAGACGAAACGGATGCCCTCCACGGTGCTTGCCAGCACCCTTTTCTGCTCGTCGGCAAAGCCGGGGATGCCCACCGTGACGTCGGCTTGGGGGGTGCGGCTGAGAATCGCCACGCCGTTGTAGGCCTTCTGCCCGGCGAAGACCGCCTCATAGCCGGCCTGTGCCAGTTCCCGGACGGGAAAGTTGTGATCCTCCAGTTTGGTTTCCTCCAGGCAGACGAGGTCAGGCTGGCGGCTTGCCAGCCATTCGAGGAGCTGCGGCAGGCGGACCTTGAGGGAATTGACGTTCCAGGTGGCGATCTTCATGGCCGGCGGCGGGCATGGCCCGCCTGGTGTTGTTGCGGGTTACTGGGCAGGGCCCGTGGGGGCGGCATCCCGGGGCAGGGAGGGTTCCTTGTAGCCGTAGCCCTTGCTGCGGGGATAGCCGGCCGCATCCAGCGCCGCATCCCAAGCGCCGGCATCGTAGCCCTTGAGGGGGGGCTGTCGCCCCACCACCAGCACCGGCACCTGGAGCGACCCCGCCAGTTGGCGCAGCGCGTCCGCATCCGCCTCACTGGCAGCGGGATTGCGGGGGGTGTAGGGAATACCCCGCCGCGCAAGATGAGCGCGTGCCTCATTGCAGGGCGCCCCGCATTCGGAAACGAAGAGGGTCACCGGAAAAGCCTGCGCCGCGCGCCGCGTGGCATAGGGCAGCTCGCCGCTGCTCACGGCATTGCCCGGCAGGCGTTTTTCCTCCACCTGGCGCGCTTCCGGCGGCGGTGGGGCATCGCTGTAATGCACTTTCCCGGAACGGTCCACCCAGCGGTAGAGCTCGCCGGCATGGGCCGAGAGGGTAACAAGGAGGAGAAGAGCCAGCCGGGTCATCAAATCCTCAATCCGTTGAGCCTTTTCCGATAATACGCTTCGTGGGCGCCCACACCCACCAGCGCACCGAGGAGGAAACCTGCCGCGCCCACCGCGGCGAGCCACCAGAGGTCGCGGCCTTCCCCATTCCCTTGCGGCACGGGGGCCGGCGGTGCCGTGGGCGGCTGCACCACCGGCGGTGGGGCGGGGGGAGGCTCGGTCGGCGTCATGATCAGAAAGCGGCTCGCCACCCAGCCCGTCTCGCCGGAGGCCAACTTCACCCGCGCGTGGCGCCCTTCGGTCTCCAGCACCTCCACCGGCGTGTCCTGGGGTAGGAGACGCAGGATGCGGGCGCCATCGGTCTTGTCGGCCCGCAGGTTGACGTGGCTGCCCTTTGCCACCGTGGCCGGCTGGGCAAGCGCCGCGCCGGTCACGCCCCAACCGCCCGGGCCAAACAGGAGACACAGGACCAGGGCGAGCCGCGGCAAACCCCGGGGCAGCCAGCGCGCCGGCTTGCCTTTGCCCCTTCTCCCGCGGCAGGGCCCAGCACCACCCCGGCCGGCGGATTTCGGGTCCAGCGTTCGCATGTGCGAAAATCTCCCGGGCGGTGACGCCGGGGCGCGCCTTGCGGGCGTTGACCGGCCTCACCGCCTTCCCCCTAGAGCTTGTCGAAGTTAACCACAGGGTCCCCGCGGGATCAAGGCTTGCCGCGGGCTTGGCGAGGTTTCCATGTCTTCTGCCCGCTGGGAGTTCTGGATCGATCGCGGCGGCACCTTCACCGACATCGTGGCGCGAACACCAGAGGGCCGGCTGCTCTCCCACAAACTCCTCTCGGAAAATCCCCGCCACTACCGGGATGCGGCGATTGCCGGCATCCGGGCGCTGATGGGACTTGCCCCAGATGCCCCCCTTCCCGAGGGGGAGATCGCCGTCCTGAAGATGGGCACCACCTTGGGCACCAATGCGCTCCTCACCCGCCAGGGGGCACGGGTGGCCCTGGTGATCACCGCGGGCTTTGCCGATGCCCTGGAAATCGGCGAACAGAACCGCTCCGACATCTTCGCCCTGCGCATCGAGCGGCCCGCGCCCCTCTATGAGCGGGTGATCGAAGCCCACGAGCGGGTGGGGGCCGAGGGCAACATTGTCCTACCCCTGGATGAGGACAGGCTTCACGCGGAGCTTGCGGCGGCGCGGGGGGCGGGCATCGAGGCGGTGGCCATCGTCTTCGTCCACGGCTACCGCCACCCTCGGCATGAGGCCAGGGCGGCGGCCATTGCGCGGGCGCTGGGCTTCCGCCACGTGGCGGCCTCCCACGAGGTGAGCCCCCTCATCAAGCTGGTGCCCCGCGGCCAGACCACGCTCGTGGATGCCTACCTCACCCCCCTCATTGCCGACTATGTGGCCGGCATCCGCGCGGCGCTGCCCGGCACCCGGATTTTTTTCATGCAAAGCCATGGGGGACTCATTGCGGCGGAGGAATTCCGCGGCCGCGACTGCCTCCTTTCCGGCCCGGCGGGGGGGATCGCCGGGGCGGTGAAAACGGCGGCGCAGGCGGGCTTCACCCGTCTCATCACCTTCGACATGGGGGGCACCTCCACCGACGTGGCCCATTACGATGGCGAGCTGGAACGGCGTTTCGACGCCACCGTGGCCGGCTGCCGCCTGCGGGTGCCCATGCTGGCCATCCACACCGTGGCCGCCGGGGGCGGTTCCATTCTCCATTTCGACGGGCACCGTTTCCTCGTCGGCCCAGACTCGGCCGGGGCGCTCCCAGGTCCCGCCTGCTACCGCAACGGCGGGCCCCTCACCGTCACCGACTGCAATCTCCTCCTGGGGCGCCTTCACTCCCGGCATTTCCCCCAGGTCTTCGGCCCCGGGGGCGATGCGCCCCTGGACGAAGCCGTGGTGCGCAGCGAGTTTGAAAGGCTCGCCCGCCGGGTGGGCGCGGCGGGCCCTGAGGAGGTGGCGGAGGGGTTCCTTGCCGTGGCGGTGGAAAACATGGCGGAGGCCATTCGCCGCATCACCCTCGAGCGGGGGCATGACCCCGCCGAATACACCCTGTGCTGCTTTGGCGGGGCAGGCGGCCAGCTCGTCTGCCGGGTGGCCGATCGCCTGGGTATCCGCCGGGTTTTCCTCCATCCCTTGGCGGGGGTGCTCTCCGCCTACGGCATGGGGGTGGCGGACAGCCGGCAGATCTTCGAGGAGGCGGTGGGGAGGGAACTGGGTGAAGCGGCGCTACCGTTCCTTGAGGAGGTGCTGGGAAGGCTCGAGGCACGGGGAAGGGCGGCCGCACTCAGCCAAAGGTGGCCGCAGGAGCGGCTGCGGGTGGAAAAAAGGCTGCAGCTCAAATACGTGGGCACCGATACCGCCCTGCCGGTGGCGTGGGGGGAGCTTGCGGCGATGGAGGAGGCGTTTGCCGCGGCCTACCGGCGCCTGTTCGGGTTCGTCGAGCCGGAAACGGCGATCGAGGTGGAGGCGGTGCTGGTCGAGGTGGTGGCGGAAGGCCTGGCGCCCCCCGCGCAAGCCCTGCCCGAGGGCTCGGGCCTGCCGCGGGAACAGGCCTGGCTCTACGTGGGCGGGCAGTGGTGCCAGGTTCCCCTCTATTTCCGGGCGGATCTGCGCGCGCGGCAGGAAATCCCGGGCCCGGCGCTGCTTATCGAGCCCACCTCCACCCTCGTCATCGACCCCGGCTGGCGGGGGGAGGTGCTGGCAGGCGGCGAGATCGTGCTTACCAGGCAGAGCGTTTCGACGGAACCGCAGGCGTCAGGCACGGAGCGGGACCCGGTGGCGCTCACCCTCTTCAACCGCCGCTTCATGGCCATTGCCGAGGAGATGGGCATTGCCCTTGCCCACACCGCCCACTCGGTGAACATCCGGGAGCGGATGGATTTTTCCTGCGCGCTGTTCAACCGGCGGGGCGAGCTCATCGCCAATGCGCCCCACATCCCCGTCCACTTGGGCTCCATGGGGGAGGCGGTGAACGCCATCCGTGTCCGTTTCGGCGCCGACATGCGGCCGGGGGATGTGTTCCTCGTGAATTCCCCCTACCACGGGGGCACCCATCTGCCCGACATCACCGTGGTCACCCCCGTGTGGGATGAAACGGGGCGGGAAATCCTTTTCTACACCGCCTCCCGCGGCCATCACGCCGATGTGGGCGGCAGCCAACCCGGCTCCATGCCCCCCGACAGCCGCACCATCGACGAGGAGGGGATGGAAAGTCCCGGCATGCGCATCGTTGCCGCCGGCCGTTTCCTGGAAGCCGAGGTGCGCGCCTGGCTGGCCGGCGGCCGCCATCCCGCGCGCAATCCCGCGCAGAACATCGCCGACCTCAAGGCGCAGATCGCCGCCAACGAAAAGGGCGCGCAGCAGCTTTTGGCACTGGTGGCACGCCATGGTCTGGCCCGGGTGGAAGCCTACATGGACTACGCGCTTGGGCTGGGGGAATCCTTGACGCGGCAGACGGTGGGGCGGCTTGACGATGGCGCCTTCAGCCTCGAGATGGACAATGGCGCCAGGATTTGCGTCTCCATTCGCGTTGAGCGGGAAGCCGGCAGGGCCATCATCGATTTCACCGGCACCTCGCCCGCCCGGGCCGACAACTTCAATGCCCCCCCTGCCGTGGTGCGGGCGGCGGTGCTCTACGTCTTCCGCACCCTGGTGGGTCAGGACATCCCCTTGAACGCCGGTTGTCTGCGGCCCCTGACCGTGGTGATTCCCCCGGGCTCCATGCTCGATCCCCGGCCGCCGGCGGCGGTGGTGGCGGGCAACGTGGAAACCTCCCAGGCCATTGTCGATGCCCTCTACGGCGCGCTGGGGGTCCTGGCCGCCTCCCAGGGCACGATGAACAATCTCACCTTCGGCGACGAGAAGCGCCAATATTACGAGACCATTTGTGGCGGCGCGGGGGCCGGGCAGGGGTTCCATGGGGCCTCGGCGGTGCAGACCCACATGACCAACTCCCGCATGACCGACGTGGAGGTGCTGGAGAGCCGTTTTCCGGTGCGGGTGGAGACCTTCGCCATCCGCCGCGGCAGCGGCGGGCGGGGGAGATGGCGGGGAGGGGACGGTGCAATCCGCCGCATCCGTTTTCTTACGCCCCTGGCCGCCGCCATCCTCTCCGGCAGACGGAAGGTGGCGCCCTTTGGCCTCAAAGGGGGTGAGCCGGGCGCCTGCGGGGAGAATCGGCTCATCCACGCCGATGGGCGTGCGGAGATTCTGCCCGGCTGCGTGGCGCTTCGCCTGCAGGCAGGGGATGCGCTGGAAATCGCCACGCCGGGCGGGGGTGGCTTCGGCAGCGTTACGGATTGCGGGAGCTGATGGCGCGCAGGAATTCGTTGCGCAACTGCTCGTTTTCCCGGAAGGCGCCTGTGAAGGCCTGGGTGTAGACCCGCTCGTCACCGCGGCGGTCTTCCCCCAGAAGCAGGCAAAGCTGTTCCGCCTCGATGACGCAGGCCGCGCCCTTTGCCCGCCCGTGGGTGACCAGGGCCTCCGCGATGTCGCGGGTCATCCACTCCTGGTAGGTGAAACGGTGACCGATGGCATCCACCATGCGCGCGATGCGGCCGAAGCCGTGCAGCCGTCCCCCCGGCAGATAGGCCACGTGGGCGATGCCGCGAAAGGGCACGAGATGATGGGGGCACACGCCGTGGATGGCGATCCCCCGCACCACCACCATGTCTTCCTGGGGGTCCTCGAAACCTTCGCCCAGGGCCTGGGCGGGATCCAGGGCGTAGCCGCCCAGCAGGCGTTTTTCCCACAGCTCCCGCACCCGCTGCGCCGTCTTGCCGGTGTGCACCGAATCGGGGGACACACCGGCGGCCCGCAGCAGATCGGTCACCGCCCGTTCAAAAGCGGCGGCATCGAAGGGCGAGAGCTGGGGGATGCCGATTCCCTCGCGGCGGGCGCCGGGCGGCGGATGGTCGAATACACAGGGCGCGGTGGGGGTCTTCATGGCGGCTTCTTCCATGATAGCGCAGGCTGCGCTTGCGCGGCGTCTAGAAAAGGGCCAGGGTGTCGTTGAGGAAACGGCGGCCGAGGGGGGTGGCGCGGATGTGCCCCGCTTTTCTTTCGATGAGGCCCCGTGCCTGGGCCCTCGCCAAGGCCGGTTCCATCACCGTCAGGGGCAGGCCGGTGCGCTGGGTGAAAAGGGCTTCCGGGAAGCCTGCGGCAAGCCGCAGGGCATTCATCATGAACTCCAGCGGCAGGGCCTCGGCCGGCACGCGGTGGCTTTCCTGCACCGCCTTGCCCTCGCGGGCTGCTGCCATGTAGGCCTTGGGCTGCTTGTGGCGCATGAGGCGAAGGATGCCGGCTTCCGTGGTGAGCTTGCTGTGGGCGCCGGCGCCAATGCCCAGATAATCGCCAAACAGCCAGTAGTTGAGATTGTGCCGGCATTCCTGGTGGGGGCGGGCGAAAGCCGAGACTTCGTAGTGAAGGAACCCGCAGCCTGCGAGCAGGGCTTCGATTTCCTCCTCCATGCGCGCTACCGTTTCCTCATCGGGCAGCTCGGGCGGTTGGGCGTGAAAGCGCGTGTTGGTTTCGATGGTCAGGTGATAGGCGCTAAGATGCCCCACCCCGCAGGCCAGGGCGACGGCCACGTCGGCCCGCGCCTGCGCCCTACTTTGGCCCGGCAGGCCGTACATGAGGTCCACGTTCACCCGATCAAAGAGGCGGACGGCCGCTTCCACTGCCCGGCGCGCCTCGGTGTCGTCGTGGATACGCCCGAGGGCGGCGAGATGCCGGGCGTTGAAGCTTTGCACGCCGAGGGAGAGGCGGTTCACCCCCGCCGCGCGGTAACCCTGGAAGCGGGCCTGTTCAAAGGTGCCGGGATTGGCTTCCAGGGTGATTTCCGCGCCGGCTGCCAAAGGCAGGAGGCTTGCCACACGGCCAAGAAGCCGGTCGATGGCCTCCGGGGAGAAGAGACTGGGCGTGCCGCCGCCGAAAAACACCGCCTCCACTGGTCGCCCCGCCACCAGGGGCAGCGCGGATTCCAGGTCCTGGAGCAGGGCGGCGAGGTAAGCCTCCTCCGGCAGCCTGCCGGACAGGGCGTGGGAATTGAAGTCGCAGTAGGGGCATTTGCGCACACACCACGGCAGGTGGATGTAGAGGGTGAGGGGCGGTGGGAAGCGAAGCGCCTCAAGCGTGACGGTCGGGGCCGGCTTTTGCCGGGGAAGCGCCGCGCCGGGGTCTGCGGCAACCGTCCTCATGCCCGATGTTCGTCCACCGCGGCGGCAAGCTCGCGCAAGCCCCGGGAGATGGTCACCGGATAGGGCGCGGCGCGGTTGAGAGACTTGAGGGCGTCCGGCAACCGTTCCAGTTCCCGGGCGCAAAGCCGGCGGGCGTCCTGCAGGGTGGGCAGCCGTTCGGTGCGACGCCCACCCTTCATCACCAGCTCGAGCAGGGGCTCGCCACTGTAACCCTCGCTGTCGAGGCACAGGGTGTCCCCCGCCATGCGCCCTCCGGCATCGTATTCCCGGTAAACCTGTTTGCGTCCCGGCCAGGTGGCCTTGCCTTCGGAACGCTTGCGCCGGGCGTGTCCGGCGTATTCCATCAGCTTGTAGGCGCAGTCGAGGTAGGGCACATCGCTGGAAGTGAGCATGCGGGTGCCCACGCCGAAACCGGTGATGGGCGCACCCTTTTCGAGGAGGGCCGCGACTTCGTATTCGTCCAGGTTGCCGCTGGCGAAGATGTGGGTGGCGGTCAGGCCGCCGGCATCGAGAATGGCCCGTACTTTCCGCGCGTGTTCCGCCAGATCGCCGCTGTCGATGCGGACCGCGCGGATGGCGATGCCCGCCCCTTTGAGGCGGGGGGCAAGTTCCACCACCTTGCGCGCAGCGGCTTCGGTGTCATAGGTGTCGATGAGGAGCACCACGTTGTTGGGCTGCGTGTGGGCGAAATGCTCGAAGGCACTGCTTTCGTCATCATGGGCCTGGACGAAGGAATGGGCCATGGTGCCGTAGCTGGGGATGCCGAAGCGGTATTCGGCAAGAACGTTGGAGCTGCCGTCAAAGCCCGCAATAAAGGCGGCACGCGCCCCCAACAGCCCCGCCTCCGCGCCGTGGGCACGGCGCAGGCCGAAATCCACGAGCAACCTGCCGGGCGCGGCCAGTCTCACCCGCGCCGCCTTGGAAGCCACCAGGGTCTGGTAGTGCAGCAGATTGATGACGCGGGTTTCCACAAGCTGCGCTTCCAGGATGGGGGCGGTGATGCGCAGGATGGGCTCGTCCGCGAAGAAGACGCGGCCTTCCGCCATGGCATGCACATCCCCGCTGAAGCGGAAGTTTTCCAGGTAGTGGAGGAAGCGGTCGTTGAAGCGGCCCGTCTGTTCCAAAAAACGCAGCTCATCGGGGGAGAAACGGGCATGGAGCAGATAATCGAGCACCGACTCCAGTCCCGCCGCCACCAGGAAATTGCGGTTTTCCGGCAGACGGCGGACGAAAAACTCGTACACCGCCACTTCGTCCATGTGGCTGTCCAGGTAGCCCTGGAGCATGGTGAGCTGATAGAGGTCCGTGAGCAGACTGCTCACCCTGCCGTTCATCGCCGTCGCCTCACTGGATGTCGCGGCTTGTGACTTCCACCACGCCCAGCGCCCGCATCTCCCTGAGGGCCCGTTCGCCATCGCCCGGATGGACATCGACGGCACGGATGCAGTCTGTGAGCAGCACCACGGAAAAGCCATGCTTCACCGCGTCCTTCACCGTGTTGAGGACGCAATAGTCCGTCGCTAGGCCCCCCACCAGGACGCGCTTGACGCCATACATTTGAAGCTGCATGGCAAGCGGCGTGTCCTCGAAGGCGGAATAGGCATCCTTCGTTGGCGTGGTGGCCTTGGAGATGATGGCGGTGAAAGCGGGCAGTTGCAGACTCTTCGGGAACTGGGCCCCTTCGCTGTCGGCGATGCAATGGGGCGGCCAGGGTCCGCCCTGCTCGCGGAAGGAACAATGGTTGGGCGGATGCCAGTCGCGGCTGGCGAAAATGGGCAGCCCCCGCGTGTGGAAGATGTCCAGCACGTGATTCAAGGGCGCGATCACGGCATCCCCGTCCGGCACGGCCAGCGCGCCGCCGGGCAGGAAATCGTTTTGCACATCGACGACGATCAGGGCGTCGCCATCGGCGGGTTTGATGGTGGTCATGGTCAAGTCCTGCTAAGCCAAGCCACGGAGATTGCAATGCGCAGGCAAGATTTTGCGCCCCTCCGTGTCCTCCGCGTACTCCGCGGGGAAAGCGTGTTCTGTTTAGACATCGAAAATGCCCCCGACTTTCAATTTTTCCACCAGTTGCGCCAGGGCCTTGCCCCGGTGGCTGATGCGGTTTTTCACGTCCATGGGCAACTCGGCGCCGGTCATGTTGAGTTCCGGCACGAGGAAATGGGGATCGTAACCGAAACCGCCGCTGCCGCGGGGCTCATCGATGATTTCGCCATCCCAGCGGCCTTCTGCAATGAGGGGCTCGGGATCGTGGGGATGGCGGACCAGGACGATGACGCAGTAATAGTGGGCCTTGCGGTTGGGCTCGTTGCTAAGCAGCGAAATCAGCTTCTCGTTGTTGCGGGCATCCGATTTGGGCTCGCCGGCAAAGCGCGCGGAATATACCCCGGGCGCACCGTTGAGGGCATCGACGCAGATGCCCGAATCATCGGCGAGTGCCGGCAGGCCGGAATGTTCCGCCGCATGGCGGGCCTTGACCAGGCAGTTTTCGATGAAGGTGGGATGGGGTTCCTCCGCCTCCGGGATGTTGAAGGCCGACTGGGGGAGGACTTCCAGCCCCAGGGGTTCGAGGATGCGCTCGATCTCCCTGAGCTTCCCCGGGTTGTTGGAGGCGATGACGAGTTTTTTCATGGGATTGCCAAAAAATCCTTCACCACGGAGGGCGCGGAGCGAATCTCTGGCTGTTCCTCCGTGTCCGCCAGCTGCCCCGTGGGGAACATTTCAGTTGGCCAGCGCGGCCTTCTGCGCGGCGATGAGTTCGCGGATACCCTTTTCCGCGAGATCCAGCAGGGCATTCATCTCGCTGCGGCTGAAGGGTACCCCTTCCGCCGTGCCCTGAATTTCCACGAAGCCCCCGCTGCCGGTCATGACCACGTTCATGTCCGTATCGCACTGGGAATCCTCGGCGTAGTCCAGATCCAGCACCGGCACTCCCTGGTAAATCCCCACCGAGACGGCGGCAACGAAGTCACGCAGGGGCGATTCCGTGATCACCCCCTGGGCGAGGAGATGGGTCACCGCGTCGTGCAGGGCGACGAAGGCGCCGGTGATGCTGGCGGTACGGGTACCACCATCGGCCTGCACCACGTCGCAGTCGAGATGGATGGTGCGTTCCCCCAGTTTGCCAAGATCGGTCACGGCACGCAGCGCCCGGCCGATGAGGCGCTGGATTTCCAGGGTGCGCCCGCTCTGTTTGCCCCGCGCCGCCTCGCGGTCGGTGCGGGTGCCCGTCGCCCGCGGCAGCATCCCATATTCCGCCGTCACCCAGCCGCTGCCCGTCCCCTTGACGTGGGGCGGCACCTTGTCCAGCACGCTGGCGGTGCAGATGACGTGGGTGTCCCCGCACTGGATCAGCACGGCCCCTTCGGCATGCTTGGTGTAATGGCGGAGGATGCGCACGGGGCGCAGTTCGTCGGCTCGGCGTTGGCTGGGGCGCATGGCGGTCAGAGGGCAGCAAAACCCAAATTATACGCCGCTCATTTGGAGTATTTGCGGATCGCTTCCTGGATTTCCTCAATGGCGCGCTCGATGTCCGCCTCGGTGATCTGGGTTTGCTGGGTGGGATCGCGGCTCACGCTGAAGGGATCGAGCTGAGTGCTCACCTCGTCGATGGGCATGCCCTGGGTGGTGATGAGCTCCTGGGCGAGTCCCCGTTTGACCGGCTCACCCCAGGTCATGCCGATGGCGGACAGGTTGTCCCCTTCCTCCCCACCGCGGAATTCGGCGTGGTCGAGAATTTCCGGAATCGCCGTGGTGATGGTGTAGGTGTCCAGGATGGAGGCGAGCTCGGTTTCCGACAGCACGCCCCAGACGCCATCGGTGCACAGAAGCAGTGTGTCCCCCTGCTGGATGGGTACGCGCCGGGACAGTTCCACCTCCGGCGGCAGGATGCCCCCGAGGCAGTTGTAGATCTTGTTGCGTTCCGGATGGGTGAGCATTTCCGCCTCGCTGATGCGCCCCTGGTCGAACATCTGCTGCACCTTGGAGTGATCGTGGGTGCGGGCGATGAGCTTCATGCCACGGAAGAAATAGAGCCGAGAATCGCCCACGTGGGCCCAGCAGGCGGTGTTGTTTTGCACCACACAGGCGACACAGGTGGTGCGGGGCGATTCCAGCAGGCCATGCTTGTCGGCGTAAGCAGTGATGGCCTTGTGGGCGGCATGCAGGGCGTGGTTGAGGAAGGCCTGGGGGTCCTTGAGGGTGGGCCGCGCGTGCTTCTGGAAAAGATCGGTGACCATCTCCACCGTGATCTGCGCCGCCACCTCGCCATGGAAATGGCCGCCCATGCCATCGGCCACCACCATGAGCAGCGCATCCTTGCTGTAGGAATAGGCCACCCGGTCCTGGTTGTATTTGCGACCCCCCTGGCGGCTGGCCTGGAAAATGGAGAACTTCATGGCGGGCGGTCAGAAGATTTCGCGGGTCAGCGTCGTCTTGATGCTGTCGATGAGGGATTTTTTCTTTTCCGGGCCAGGCACCACTTCCATGAGGGCCTTCTGCAACTGGAACACGCTCTGCGGGCGATCCATGTAATTGAGTTGCAGGCACCAGTCGATGATTTCAAGGAGCTGGTCCGAATACTGGCCGCCCCAGAGTTTCTTCGCCGAGACCAGCTTGTCGTTCTGCAGACGCTGGTCCGCCGCCTGGGGGGCGAAACCGGCCAGGCAGGCGAACATGCTGGCGCCGACGCTGTAGATATCTGTCCAGGGGCCGAGGATGTCGCGGTTCTTGTATTGCTCCGGCGCGGCAAACCCCGGCGTGTACATGGGGGACAGCCGGGGCTTCTCGTTGGTCAGGGTCTGCCGCGCGGCGCCGAAATCCAGCAGGACCGGCGAACCATCGAGACGGATGTAGATGTTGGCGGGCTTGATGTCGAGGTGCAACAGGCGGTGGGTGTGTACCTCCCGCAGCCCATTCAATAGCTCGGCGAAGACGCGGCGGATGAAACTTTCCTTCACCGTGCGCTTGCGGGACTGGATTTCCTCCTGCAGGGTCTTGCCGCGCTCATAGCGCATGACCATGTAGACGGTCTCATTGGCGCGGAAAAAGTTGATCACCCGCACCACGTTGGGATGGTTGATCTTGGCCAGCGCCCGCCCTTCCTCGAAAAAGCATTTCATGCCATAGCGGAAGGTGGCGAGGTTTTCGGCGCTGGTGGCCTGGACGACGGAGCCTTCCTCGCGCAGCACGAGCTGGCTCGGCAGATATTCTTTGATGGCCACCGGCACGCCGTTTTCATCGTGCGCCAGATAGACGATGGAAAAGCCTCCGCCGGAAAGCTGCTTGACCACCTTGTAGTTGAGCAGTTGATAGCCTTCCGGCAGAGCCCGGTTGGGTTGTGTCGCCATGGTGGAAAACCTGAGCCTGCTTTTCCTGGGGTTTTGCTTCGGTTTGACAAACTGCCCGTTTGTTGCCATTTTCGGCATTTGCCCCCGGGAAGTAAAGGCCGGGGCGGATTTTCGGGAGTACCATCAATGATCTACAGCATGACGGGCTTCGCGGCGGCAAGCCGGGAGATGGTGGGCGGCACGCTCAACCTGGAACTGAAGTCCGTCAACGGCCGTTACCTGGACCTGCAGTTCCGCCTCGCCGAGGAGCTGCGTGCCCTGGAGCCCTTGCTACGGGAAAGGCTTGCGGCACGGCTTGCGCGGGGCAAGGTGGAATGCCGCCTGTTCCTCACCCCGAGGCGGGATGCGGTGCCGCGGCTGGTCATCAACGCCGGGCTCCTTGAGCGCCTGCTTGCGCTGGAGGGGGAAATCCGCACCGCGGCGCCCGCCGCCGCCCCTTTGGCGGTGGCGGACCTGTTGCGCTGGCCGGGCATGATTGTCACCGAGGAAGTCTCGCGGGAGGCTTTGGCCGAGGCGGTGGAGGCACTGCTTGCCACCGCGCTTGCGGAGCTCGATGCCACCCGCGCCCGGGAAGGGGAGAAACTCGCCGGCCTCATCCGGGAACGGCTGGCGGCCCTGCGCCAGCTCGTGGAACGGGTGCGACCCCGGCTGCCGGCAGTGATTGCCGCCCTTGGGGAGCGCCTCGCTGCCCGCCTGCGGGAGGCGGGTGTCGCGGTGGATGAGGAGCGGGTGCGCCAGGAGATTGTGCTTTTCGCCCAGCGCGTCGACGTGGATGAGGAGCTCTCCCGCCTGACTGCCCACCTGGTGGAGGTGGAGCGGGTGCTGGCCCAGGGCGGGGCGGTGGGCAAGCGTCTGGATTTCCTCATGCAGGAACTCAACCGGGAGGCCAACACCCTGGGCGCCAAGTCGCTGGATGCGGAAGTCTCCCGCATCGCCATGGAGATGAAGGTGCTCATCGAGCAGATGCGGGAACAGGTGCAGAACATCGAGTGAAGGGAAGGGGCGCAAGGGCGGTCGCTTTGCCTGAGCCTCAGGGAGAAAACATGTCTGGCAATGTATTCGTCGTCTCCGCGCCCTCGGGCGCGGGCAAGACCAGCCTGGTGCGGGCGCTGCTCGCCGCCGACCCCCAGGTGAAGCTTTCCATCTCCTACACCACGCGCCCGCCCCGCCCGGGGGAGGTGGACGGGATGCACTATCACTTCGTCTCCGTGGAGCAGTTCATGGAGATGCTGAACCGGGGGGAATTCCTGGAAAGCGCCGAAGTCTATGGCAACTACTACGGCACCTCCCAGCGCTGGATCGAAGAGCAGCTCGCGGCGGGCACCGATATCCTGCTGGAAATCGATTGGCAGGGCGCAGCCCAGGTGCGACGGCTGATGCCGAAGGCGGTTTCCATCTTCATCCTCCCCCCCTCGCTGGAGGCCTTGCGGCAGCGGCTGACGGGGCGCGGGCAGGACAGCGAGGCCGTCATCGAACGGCGGCTTGCCGCCGCGCGGGAGGACATGAGCCACGTGGGGGAATTCGATTATGTTATCATCAACGATGATTTCGACACGGCGAGCCGCGATCTTCAGGCCGTCGTGCGCGCCCAGCGCCTGCGTGTGGAAGCCCAACTGGCGCGCCACGCCCACCTGCTCAAGGCCTTGCTGGGCTGACTTTTGCCGGATTTCGTGAGGTCAGTATGGCACGCATCACCGTTGACGATTGTCTGAAACACATCCCCAACCGCTTCGAGCTGGCGCTTGCCGCCACGGCGCGGGCGCGGCAGATCGCCAATGGCGCCACGCCCCTGGTGGAGCCCAACCGGGACAAGCCGACGGTCATCGCTCTGCGGGAAATTGCCGCCGGCAAGGTGGGGTTGGAGGTCCTCAACAAGGGACAGGCGTGAGCCTTCTTCGGCTGCCGCCAGGCTCCATGATCGCCCATGCACCTCATCGAGCTTCGTGAGCAGCTGACCTATCTCAAGCCGGAAGACGTCGCCCTCGTCGAAAAGGCATACCAGTTCAGCAAAGCGGCCCATGAGGGCCAGTTCCGCAAAAGCGGCGAACCCTACATCTCCCACCCCGTCGCCGTAGCCAGCCTCCTCGCCAAATGGCATCTCGACGCGCAGGCCCTGTGCGCGGCGCTGCTGCACGACGTGGTGGAGGACACGCCGGTCGGCAAGGAGGAGATTGCCGCCCAGTTCGGCAAATCCGTGGCCGAACTCGTGGACGGCGTATCCAAGCTGGACAAAATCGAATTCCAGACCGAGGCCCACGAGCAGGCGGAGAACTTCCGCAAAATGCTCCTTGCCATGGCGCGCGATGTGCGCGTCATCCTGATCAAACTCGCGGACCGGCTGCACAACATGCGCACGCTGGATTCCATGCCGCCGGACAAACGGAGGCGGATCGCCAAGGAAACCCTGGAAATCTATGCCCCCATCGCCAATCGCCTGGGCCTCAACAATCTTTACCAGGAGCTGGAGGACCTCGCCTTCCGCTACCTCTATCCCACCCGCTACCAGGTGCTGGCCA
Organism: Burkholderiales bacterium; assembly: GCA_023511995.1. Taxonomy (NCBI): domain Bacteria; kingdom Pseudomonadati; phylum Pseudomonadota; class Betaproteobacteria; order Burkholderiales; species Burkholderiales bacterium. The sequence goes on along the minus strand of JAIMAL010000009.1, from coordinate 39,792 downwards.
AAGCGGTGAAAGCGGCGCGGGGCAACCGCAAGGCCATCGTCGAGAAGGTGCAGGAAGCCATCGTGCAGAAGCTGAAGGAGGCGGGCATCGAGGCCACCGTCACCGGCCGGGAAAAGCATCTTTACAGCATCTACCGCAAGATGCAGGAGAAGGGCCTCAGTTTCTCCGAAGTGTTCGACATCTACGGCTTCCGGGTGATCGTCAAGGACGTGCCCAGCTGCTACCTCGCCCTGGGTGCCCTGCACAGCCTCTATAAGCCCATTCCCGGCAAGTTCAAGGATTACATCGCCATCCCCAAGGCCAATGGTTACCAGTCTCTGCACACCCATCTCTTCGGCCCCTTCGGCACCCCCATCGAGGTGCAGATTCGCACGCAGGAGATGCACAAGATCGCCGAGACGGGGGTGGCTTCCCACTGGCTGTACAAGACCGGCGAGGAGCCGATGGACAGCGCCCAGCAGAAGACCCACCAGTGGCTGCAGAGCCTGCTCGAGATTCAGAGCGAATCGGGGGATGCGGTGGAATTCCTGGAACACATCAAGGTGGACCTCTTCCCCGATGAGGTCTATGTCTTCACACCCAAGGGCAAAATCATGGCGCTGCCACGGGGGGCGACGGCGGTGGATTTTGCCTATGCGGTGCACACCGATGTCGGCAATCACTGTGTGGCGGTGAAAATCAACGGCGAGCTTGCGCCCCTGCGCACCGAGCTGCGCAACGGCGACCGGGTGGAAATCATCACCTCGCCCACCGCGCAACCGAAACCGGCCTGGCTCAATTATGTGGTCACCGGCAAGGCCCGTTCCCACATCCGCAACTACCTCAAGCGCATGCGCACGGAGGAGGCGGCAAGCCTCGGCGAACAGTTGCTGGCGCAGGCCCTGCGCGCCTTGGGCAGCGAGTTGTCGCGGGTCGACGACGCCCACTGGAACGAACTGTTGCGGGAGTACGGCCTCAACGGCCGGCAGGAGCTTTTGGCCGAAATCGGCTTGGGCAAACGCCTCAGTCTGGTGGTGGCGCGGCGACTGCTGGCCATCGGCGAGGAGCCCACCGACCGCCGCGCCATCGGCTCCATCACCATCCGTGGCAGCGAAGGGCTGGCGGTGCAGTTCGCCAAATGCTGCCGACCGATTCCGGGCGATCCCATCATCGGGTTCATCGACAAGGACCACGGTCTCATCATCCACACCCACGACTGCCCTGCGGTGGCGAGATACCGCGATGACCCGGACAAATGGGTGGATGTGGAATGGGAGCCGGATACCCATAGGCTCTTCGAGGTGAGCCTGCGTCTGGTGGTGGCCAATCAGCGGGGGGTGCTGGCCAAGGTGGCGGCGGCGATCGCCGAGAACAATTCCAACATCGAGAACGTCAGCATGGAGGAGGAACCGGGCAGCGCCTACACCTCCATGTATTTCACGCTCCAGGTGGAGGACCGCAACCATCTGGCGCGCGTGATGCGCGAGCTGCGCAAGATTCCCGAAGTGGCGCGCATCACGCGGGTGAAAGGCGAGCGGCGAGAAGCAACAACGGGAGCCAAAGCATGAGCAAAGAAATCATCCGCACCCCCGACGCGCCCCAGGCCATCGGCACCTACTCCCAGGCCGTGCGTGTCGGGCAGACCGTCTATCTGTCCGGGCAGATCGGGCTCGATCCGCAAACCCAGCAACTGGTGGAGGGCATCGAAAACCAGATCGACCGCGTCTTCCGCAATCTGCAGGCGGTGGCGGTGGCGGCGGGGGGAAGTCTTCAGGATGTGGTCAAGCTCAATGTCTTCCTCACCGATCTCGGCCACTTCGCCAAGGTCAACGAAATCATGGCCCAGTATTTCCGCGAGCCCTACCCGGCGCGCGCGGCGGTGGGTGTGGCGGCGTTGCCGCGGGGAGCCCTGGTGGAGGCGGACGCGGTCATGGTGCTAAGCCGCTGAAACCGGGAAAGCGGTGGCGGGCGCGGCGCATCCATCTCCCACATCGGTGATCGGCGAGGCCTCGCAGGCGGTGCGGGAGCGGCTCGAACGCCTGGGGATTCGCCGCGATTTCGACCTGGTGCTGCACCTGCCCCTGCGTTATGTGGATGAAACCCACCTCTATCCCATCCGTGAGGCGCCCTTCGGCCGCACCGTGCAGGTGGAGGGGCAGGTGGTCAAGGCCGAAGTGCGTCTGCGCCCCCGACGCCAGTTCCTCTGCCTGATCGAGGATGCCACGGGCAGCCTCTACCTGCGGCTTTTGCACTTCTATCCCAATCAGGTGAAGGCCCTGCAGGAAGGGGCGCGGGTGCGTCTTCTGGGGGAAATCCGCCAGGGCTTCCTCGGCCCGGAGATGGTCCATCCCCAGTTCCGGGTCGTGGGCAACCACACGCCCCTGAAGGAGAGCCTGACGCCCGTCTATCCCACCACCGCCGGTCTGTCCCAGCATGCCCTGCGGGCGCTCGTGGCCAAGGCGCTGGCGCGGCTCGATCTTAGCGACACCCTGCCGGTGGAGGTACGCGAGGCCCTGGGTCTGATGGAGTTTGCCGCCGCGGTGCGCCATCTCCACGAACCCCCTCCCCACGCCAGCGCGGCCGCCCTGGAGGCGCGGCAGCATCCTGCCTGGCAGCGGCTCAAGTTCGACGAGCTGCTGGCTCAGCAGCTTTCCATGCGCCGCCATTACCAGCGGCGGCGCCAGCGGCAGGCGCCGGTGCTGGCCCGCCGCGGGGCGCTCACCGAGCGGCTAAGGGAAAGCCTCCCTTTTCGCCTGACGGCTGCCCAGGAGCGGGTGGTGGCGGAAATTGCCCGGGACCTGGCCACCCCCCACCCCATGCACCGCCTGCTGCAGGGGGATGTGGGCAGCGGCAAGACCGTGGTGGCGGCGCTTGCCTGCGCCCAAGCGGTGGACAGCGGCTGGCAGGCGGCGGTGATGGCCCCCACGGAAATTCTGGCGGAGCAGCACCATCGCAAGCTCGCCGGATGGTTCGAGCCCTTGGGGGTGCGGGTGGCCTGGCTGACCTCAAGCCTGTCGAAAAAGGAAAAGGCAGCCATGCTGCGCCTCATCGCCGAAGGTGAGGCGCCCCTGGTGGTGGGCACCCATGCGCTTTTTCAGGAAGGAGTGGAATTCGCCCGCCTGGGGCTGGCGGTGGTGGACGAGCAGCATCGTTTCGGTGTCGCCCAGCGCCTCGCCCTCCACAACAAGGGGGTGAACCCCCACCAGCTCATGATGAGCGCCACCCCCATTCCCCGCACCCTGGCCATGAGCTATTACGCGGATCTCGACGTCTCCGTCATCGACGAGCTGCCGCCGGGACGCACGCCGGTGGTGACCAAGCTGGTGGAGGAATCCCGCCGCGATGAAGTCATCGCCCGCATCCGCGAGGCCTGCCGCCAGGGACGCCAGGCCTACTGGGTCTGTCCCCTGGTGGAGGAGTCGGAAAAACTCCAGCTCAAGGCGGCGGAGGAGACCTATGCCGCCCTTCGTTCCACCTTCCCCGACCTGCGGGTGGGACTGGTGCATGGCCGCATGGGGGCGCGGGAAAAGGCCCAGGTGATGGAGGATTTCAAGGCGGGCGAAATCCAGCTTCTGGTGGCCACGACGGTGATCGAGGTGGGGGTGGACGTCCCCAATGCCTCGCTGATGGTGATCGAACACGCCGAGCGCATGGGGCTTGCCCAGTTGCACCAGTTGCGGGGCCGGGTGGGGCGGGGGGCGGCGGCCAGCGTGTGCATCCTCCTCTACCAGCGGCCCCTGTCGGAACTGGCGCGGGCAAGGCTAAAGGTGATCTACGAATCTGCCGATGGTTTCGAAATCGCACGGCAGGATTTGGCCCTGCGGGGCCCCGGCGAATTCCTGGGCGCCCGCCAAAGCGGGGTGCCCATGTTGCGCATTGCCGACCCCACCGCCGACACCGAGCTGCTGAGCCTGGCCCGGGAGGTGGCGCCGCGGCTGCTTTCCGCGCATCCGGAGGCCGTGGAAAGGCACCTGGCGCGCTGGCTGCCGCAGGCGGAGGAATTCATGAATGCGTAGCAAAAAGGCTCGAAGTCGGGGCAACGCGTTTTTCCCATTCGGTGGGGGAAGTGCCAGGACCGTTGCTTGACGGTAGGGGCAAAGGGACCCTGTAATAACGTTACCTTGGGGCAGGGGATCGATAACGAGAAGGAGACAACCATGAAACTGCGCACTGGCTTGATCGGCTTCATCGCACTGCTTTTGAGCCTCCCGGCGTGGGCGGCGGATTTTTACATTCTCGGCGTGCAGGACTATGTCCGCAGTCCCATCATCGTGGTGCGGGAGTATCAGGGGCTCGCCAATTACCTCGGCCGTCAGTTGAAAAAGCCGGTACGGGTGGAGGCGGTCAAGACCTACGATGAATACATGAAGAAGGCGCAGGCGGGGCGCTACGACTTCATGTATGCGCCGCCTTCGATGATCATGAAGGCGAACCGTCTGGCAGGCTACGAGCCGGTGGTCAAGATTCCCGGCCTGCTTTCCGCGGCCTTCATGGCGCTGGCCGACAGCAACATCGCCTTCCCCGAGGACATGAAGGGCAAGCGCATCGGCTTCTACGAAAAGGACGCCATGATCACCCAGCTCGCCCTCGCGGAACTGAAGGCCATGGGCATCGATCCGGCCAAATACTTCCGCAGCGTCACCTTCTACAGCGATGCCACGGCGGTGCTCAATGCCCTGCAATACCGCCTGATCGACGTGGGGGTGGCGGCGAGCCCCCTCTTCAACGTATGGACCAACCGGGGCTACAACCTGGTGCTGGTGTTGCAGGGCAAGGGCATGCCCCACCTGACTTTCGCCGTGCGCAAGGACTTCCCGCAAAAGGCGCTGCTCACCCAGGCCCTGCTCAAGGCCCACGAGGACGCCGAGGCCGCGGAGTATTTCAAGTTCAACGGCTATACCCACTTCGAGCCGGCGCGCCTTGCCGACTACGACGAGCTGGTGAAGTTTCTCGACATCAAATGAGGCGGGTCAGCGGCCGATGACGCCTTCCACGGGGGAGCTCGGGCTTGCCTGATAGACCTTCTTCGGCATACGTCCGGCGAGATAGGCGGCGCGCCCCGCTTCCACGGCCATCTTCATGGCGCTGGCCATGAGCACAGGGTCGCGGGCGGCGGCGATGGCGGTATTCATGAGCACCGCATCACAGCCCAGCTCCATGGCAATGGCCGCATCCGAGGCGGTGCCCACTCCGGCATCCACGATGACCGGCACGGAGATGCGGTCGATGATGATCTGCAGGTTCCACGGGTTGAGAATGCCCATGCCGGAACCGATGAGGGAAGCCAGCGGCATGATGGCCACGCAGCCCAGGTCCTCCAGGCGCTTGGCGACGATGGGGTCGTCGGAGGTATAGACCATCACCTTGAAGCCTTCCCTGACGAGGATTTCCGCGGCGCGCAGGGTCTCCACCACGTTGGGATAGAGGGTCTCGGCATCCCCCAACACTTCCAGCTTCACCAGATCATGCCCGTCGAGGAGTTCACGGGCGAGCCTCAGGGTGCGCACCGCCTCCTCCGCGGTGTAACAGCCGGCGGTGTTGGGCAGATAGGTGTAACGGGAAGGGGGCAGGACATCCAGCAGCGAGGGTTGATTGGGGTCCTGGCCGATATTGGTGCGGCGGATCGCCACGGTGACGATTTCCGCGCCGCTGGCCTCCACGGCGCGACGGGTTTCCTCGAAATCCTTGTACTTGCCGGTGCCCACGAGGAGGCGGGAGGAATAGCTTTTGCCGGCGATGATGAGCGGGTCCATGGCGTGTCCGGAGAGGAAAGGGGCGTCAGCCGCCGCCGACGGCGACCACGATTTCGAGGCGGTCGCCGGGCTGAAGTTCCACCTCGGCGTGGCGGCTTTTGGGCACGATTTCGCCATTGCGTTCCACTGCCAGCCGCCTGCCGGCAAGATGCAGGGATTCGAGCAGGGCGGCCACGGTCGTATGCGGGGGGACGTGGCGCGCCTCCCCATTGACCCACAGCTCGATCACTTCAACAACGCCTCGAAAGTGAGTATGATAAGCGCCCAATTCTACCACAGGTCTTTCCACCGACCTTTCCGGCGGGTGTAGTTCAATGGTAGAACGGGAGCTTCCCAAGCTCTTAACGTGGGTTCGATTCCCATCACCCGCTCCAGATTCCCCGCTCCCCTGAGGGGGAAGCCAGGGCCGGGCGGACGGCCGGGGCCGCCTGAAGGCGGTGGCCGCCAGCCCACGGCAGATGCCATCCCATGCGCAAGCCCGACCGACGCGCCGCCCTGATCGTCTTCCTGGTCCTGACGGGACTTCTCCTCGCCGCCCACCTTTTCGCTGCCAACCTGCTCAAGCCGCGGCTTGAGCAGCTCGTCGAGACGCGTACGCAGCGGCACCTCGGCATCGGGGGCGATTTGCGCCTGATCCTCTTTCCGCGGCCGGCGCTCGCTCTCGCGCGGCTTACCCTTTCCGAACGCGGGAGGGAAGGGGAGTTTGCGACGGTGGAGGGCCTACGCCTTGGACTTGCCTTCTGGCCCCTCCTCCGGGGTGAGGTGGTGCTCACGGAACTGGAGGTCACGGGGCTGCGGGCGCATCTCGTGCGTTTTGCCGACGGGCGCACCAACTTCGACGATCTGTTTGCCCGGGAAAAAACCCCGGCGTTTCGCTTCGATCCCCGCCGGCTTCAGGTGACCGGCCGCCTGGATTTCGAGGACCGGCAAAGGGGGCGGCGGGCAATCACCGACTTTACCTTCGCCGCGGCAAGACCTGGGGGGAAGACGGCCTCGACCCTCACCTTCCAGGGACGGCTCAACCTCGATTCCCCGCCCACGGCCCTTGCCTTCAAGGGGACTGGCCGGGCCGAGCTGAACGTTGCCGAGAAACGGCTCGCGTGGCAGGAACTGGCCCTGGAAGCCAAGGGCGAGGTGCCGGGTGGCCGCCGGGTGGAGGTCACCGGGAGGGGCGATGGCGAAGCGGCCTGGCCGCCCCTGACGCTCCGGGTGGAAAACCTGACCGTACGGGCGCGGATGGAAGAGGAAGGGCAGACGGCGGAGCTGAACCTTGCGCTGCCGCGACTCTCCCTCACCGGGCAAAAGCTGGAAGTGAGGCAGGCGAGCGGCACCCTGACGGCGGCACGGGGAATGGCGCGGCTGTCCGCGGCCCTGAGTCTTCCGGAACTCGTGGGAGGAGGCGAGAAGCTCACGGCACGGCTCAAGCTTGAGGCGGAAGGCAGGCATACCGCCGGGCATTTCACCCTGCGCCTGGCCACCCCCCTGGAGGTTCTGCCCGCCACGGGTCGCCTGGTGGCTTCGGCCGTGGTGGGGGAGGTGACCCTGGATGCGCCCCCGCTTCCCCGAACCTTGCGGCTCGCCCTCTCCGGTTGCGCGGCGGGGGCTAGGGATGCCATCGGCGCGCGCTTTGTCGCCCGCGGCGAGGGGACCACGGCACACGTGCAACTCACGCTTTTGCCGGGGCGCTCCCCCTGGCTCGTTTTCGATGCCCGGCTCGACCGGCTCACGCTCCAAAGCCCTCGGGCCGCGGGGGAAGCGGCGCGGCACCCGTTCGAGCTTTCCCGCCTGGGAGCGCTTCCCATCGACGGTCGGCTGCGGGTGGGAAGCCTCAACCTCGACGGTTTTCACGCCAAGGATGTGGTCCTGCGCCTCGGCCCCCAAGGTGAGGAGGCCGGGAGGGAAGGCCCGGGGCTTTGGGCGCAGGGGGAACCATGCCCATGAAGGAGACCTTTGCCCGCCGCATCATCCGTTGGCAAAGGCGCCACGGCCGTCACCATCTGCCTTGGCAGGGGACCCGCGATCCCTACCGCATCTGGGTGGCGGAAATCATGCTGCAACAGACCCAGGTGGCCACCGTCATCCCCTACTACCAGCGGTTCATCGCCCGCTTCCCCGATGTCTACGCCCTTGCCGCCGCAGAGGAAGAGGCGGTGCTCGCCCATTGGAGCGGCTTGGGCTACTACGCCCGCGGGCGCAATCTCCACCGGGCGGCGCGGGTCGTCGTGGAACGTTACGGCGGCCACTTCCCCAGCCAACCCGATGCCCTCGCCGCCCTGCCCGGTATGGGACGCTCCACGGCCGCCGCGGTGGCGGTGTTTGCCTACGGTGTGCGGGCCGCGATCCTCGATGGCAACGTCAAGCGTGTCCTGGCGCGCCATGCGGGCGTTGACGGCTGGCCCGGTGAAAAGAGTGTGGAGAACCGCCTCTGGTGCATCGCCGAGGCGCGCTTGCCGTTTCGGAACGTGGAAGCCTACACCCAGGGTTTGATGGACCTGGGCGCGCTCCTCTGCACGCGCCGTCCCGACTGTGGGCGCTGCCCGGTGTCCGCCGATTGCATGGCGTTGGCGCAAGGGCGGGTGGCCGAGCTGCCCACCCCCCGTCCTGCCCGCGCCCTGCCGGAGCGGGAGGTGGCCCTGCTGGTGCTGACAGATGGAAACGCGGTGCTCCTGGAAAAACGCCCTCCCACCGGCGTCTGGGGCGGGCTGTGGAGTCTGCCCGAAGGCGCCCCCGGGGAGGATGCCGCAAGCGCTGCGAGACGCCTAGGATATGGGGCCGGGGAATGGCGGGAGCTGGCGCCGCTAAAGCATACCTTTACCCACTTTCGCCTGCGTCTTTTGCCCCGGGTCGTCCGTGTTTCCCGCAACCCCGGTGTGTGCGAGCCGGGGAGGTTGTGGCTGCCATGGACGGAGGTGAGGCGCGCGGCGCTGCCTTCACCGGTGTTGCGGCTCCTCGTGGCGGTCAGCCGGGAGGAGCGTGAGGGAAGCGCTTCTGCCGGGGATGAGGGGGGAACAAAAGGGACGGCGAAGTCCGCGGCGGGAGGGGCGGATTAGGGGGACTTTTTGTCCCGCGAGGCCCATTTGCGGATGACCTCCGCCGCCCACTCCCGGCCTCCCAGCCCGAAGGCGAGCGCCAGGGCAAGGCAGACGGAGCCGAAGAGGATGGCGAAGGCGGTGGTGAGGAGATGGGTGGCAATGGCCAACTGTTCCAGGGCGACGAAGATGGCGAACACCTGCACCGCATACTCCGCCACCGTGCTGATGGTGAGGGCCCCTTCCACACCGAGGTTACGCAGCCAGGCGAACACCAGGCGGTTGACGAAGCGCGCGAGCAGCGTGCCGAGGATGAGGATCAACACCGCGACGACGATATTGGGCAGGTAGAGCACCACCCGGTTGAAGAGCTCCGCCACCGCGGTGAGTCCCAGGCTGCTTGAGATGGTCACCAGCACGATCAAAAGCACCAGCCAGTAGGTCACCTCGGCGATGATGCCGCTCAAGGTGATCTGGATGTCGCCGTGTTTGAGAAACTCCTCGATGCCCGTTTTCTGCGCCAGCAGATCGAAACGCGCGAGCGCAAGGAGCCGCCGCATCGCGCTGCGGGCGAATTTCGCCACCAGCCAGCCGACAAAGAGGAGCACCAGAGCCACCAGCAGCTTGGGCAGAAAATCGGCGACCTGGCGAATCACGGCGTGAAGGGAGGTGAGGAAAATGTCGAGTTCCTGCTGCATGGCTGTCTCCTTTTTTGGGATGTCGCGCGCCGCGGCGCCGCAGGGAAGGGCAATGATAAAAGCCGGGATATCCCCAGGCAACCCGCGGCGGCCCGGCTTCGCGTATCATCCGTGGCCAACGTGACGGTTTAGAGGGGGGAGGGCGGTGAAATACGCCGATCTGCGGGATTTTGTCCGGCAATTGGAAAGCCAGGGGGAGCTCAAGCGCATCCGGGTCGAGATCGATCCCCATCTGGAGATGACCGAGGTCTGCGACCGCGTGCTACGGGCGGGTGGGCCGGCGCTCCTTTTCGAGAAACCCCGCGGACACACCATGCCGGTGCTGGCCAACTTGTTCGGCACCCCGCGCCGTGTGGCCCTGGGCATGGGGCAGCAGGATGTGACCCGTTTGCGCGAGGTGGGGAAACTCCTTGCCTTCCTGCGCGAGCCGGAGCCGCCCCGCGGTTTCCGCGATGCCTGGGAGAAACTGCCGCTCTTCAAACAGGTGCTGCATATGACGCCGAAACCGGTGGCCAGGGCGCCCTGCCAGGAAATCGTGTGGGAAGGGGAGGCGGTGGATCTCACGCGGCTTCCCATCCAGACCTGCTGGCCCGGTGATGTCGCGCCCCTCATCACCTGGGGCCTCACCATCACCCGGGGACCGGCGAAACCACGCCAGAATCTGGGCATCTACCGGCAACAGCTGCTGGGGCGCAACAAACTCATCATGCGCTGGCTTCCCCACCGGGGCGGGGCGCTGGATTTCCGGGATTTCACCGCTGCCCATCCGGGCGAGCGTTTCCCCCTTGCCGTCGCCCTGGGCGCCGACCCCGCCACCCTGCTGGCGGCGGTGACGCCGGTGCCGGATACCCTGTCCGAATACCAGTTCGCTGGACTGCTGCGGGGGGCGAAAACCGAAGTGGTCCGCGCGGTGAGCTGCGATCTCGAGGTGCCCGCCACGGCCGAGATCGTCCTCGAAGGCTATATCGAACCGGGCGAGACCGCGCTGGAAGGCCCCTTCGGCGATCACACCGGCTATTACAACGAAAGGGAGACCTTCCCCGTCTTCACCGTGACCCATATGACCATGCGGCGTGATCCCCTCTACCACAGCACCTATACCGGCAAGCCGCCGGACGAGCCGGCGGTGCTGGGGGTGGCCCTCAACGAGGTGTTCGTGCCGCTACTGCAGAAGCAATTCCCGGAGATCACGGACTTCTACCTGCCCCCCGAAGGCTGCAGCTACCGCCTTGCCGTGGTGAGCATGAAGAAGCAGTACCCCGGCCACGCCAAACGGGTGATGTTCGGTGTGTGGAGCTTTCTGCGCCAGTTCATGTACACCAAGTTCGTCATCGTCGTCGATGATGACATCGATATCCGCGACTGGAAGGAAGTCATCTGGGCGCTGACCACCCGTGTCGATGCCGCGCGGGACACCGTCATCGTGGACAACACGCCCATCGATTATCTGGATTTCGCCAGTCCCGTCTCCGGCTTGGGTTCCAAGATGGGCATCGATGCCACCCACAAGTGGAAGGGCGAGACCAACCGGGAATGGGGCAGACCCATCCGCCGTGATCCCGAGGTGGTGGCCCGCATCGATGCCCTGTGGGAGGAGCTCATGCGCTGATGACCACCGCCCCGGCGTCGGCAGGGTTTTGCCGCCGTTTCCAGGGGGGCGGTCCTTGAGTATCATCGTCGTTTTCAGAGGAAGACGGTATGACCACACAGGATTCCCCTCAGCCGACCGAAATCAAGCTGCACCAGAAGTCCCGCATCCTGGAAATCGCCTTCTCCGATGGCAGCCGCTTCGAGCTGCCCTGCGAGTTTCTCCGGGTCTATTCCCCTTCCGCCGAGGTGCGCGGCCACGGCCCCGGCCAGGAGGTGCTGGTGACGGGCAAGAAAAACGTCGAAATCACCGCCATCGAGCCGGTGGGCACCTACGCCATCAACCTGGTCTTCTCCGACGGCCACGATTCGGGCATCTATTCCTGGAGCTATCTCTACGAGTTGGGCAAAAACCAGGCTACGCTCTGGCAGCGCTATCTGGATCGTCTTGCCGCAGCCGGCGCAAGCCGCGAGCCCACCGCGGAGTCGCCCATTCCCATTCGGCCCAAATCCAAGTGACCCATCATGGCTGAGACCCATTTCGGCTTCAGCAAGGTCGAGGAGTCGGAAAAGGCGCGCAAGGTGGCGGAGGTCTTCCACTCCGTCGCCAAGCGCTATGACCTGATGAACGACCTCATGTCCGGCGGATTGCACCGCCTGTGGAAGGCCTTCACCGTCGCCGAAGCACGGGTGCGGCCCGGTGAGCGCGTGCTGGACATCGCCGGGGGCACGGGGGATCTCGCCATCGCCTTTGCCGCACGGGTGGGGGCAAGCGGCGAGGTGCTGTTGACCGACATCAATGCCTCCATGCTCACCGTGGGGCGTGACCGCATGCTGGATCACGGACTGGTGCCCCGGGTCGTTCAGTGCGATGCGGAGAAACTGCCCTTTCCCGCCAACCGTTTCGATGTGGTGACCGTGGCCTTCGGGCTACGCAACATGACCCACAAGGAGGTGGCGCTCCGGGAAATGTACCGCGTGCTGCGGCCCGGCGGGCGGCTGCTGGTGCTGGAATTCTCCCGTGTCTACAAGCCTCTTGCGCCCCTTTACGACCTCTATTCCTTCAAGGTGCTGCCCCTGCTGGGGCGCCTGGTGGCCAAGGACGAGGGAAGCTACCGTTATCTTGCCGAATCCATCCGCGTGCATCCGGATCAGGAAACCATGAAGCGCATGATGGAGGAGGCGGGCTTCGAGCGCGTGGATTATTTCAATCTCACCGCGGGCGTGGTGGCGCTGCACAAGGGCTACAAGCTGTGAGGCGGTCGGGTCTGACAAAACCAGGGTTTTCCTTGCGGCGCCGCGGGCATCACGCAGGGTGTGGAGGGCAGGGCTGATGCATCCTGCGACGGCGGCGCTCAATCATCTGTTGAGCCAGAACCCTTGGGCGCGGCAGCGCCTTGCGCCCTTTGCTGGCCTGTGTTTTGCCGTCGATCCTTTCCCCCTGCCGCGGCTTGCCTTCATCGTGACGCCGGAAGGCGGCGTGGCGGAGCCGGGTGGGCAGGCGCCGGATGCCGTGCTTGCCGCCACCCCCGATGCCCTGCTGCGCTATTTGCTGGTCTCTCCCCATGACCTGAGCGCCATCCGCATCCATGGCTACCATCCCTTCGGCGAGGTGGTAGCCCAGGTGCTCGCCGGGCTCGAGTGGGACGCGGAGGAGGATCTGTCCCATTTCTTCGGCGATGTCCTCGCGCACCGGCTGGTGGCCTTCGGCCGGGCCTGGTGGCGCTGGCGTCTCGATTCTGTGCTGCGTTTGGGCGAAGCCCTGACGGAGTACCTCACCGAGGAGCAGCCAATCCTCGCCAAGGGCGCTGACCTGGCGCGTTTCCGCGCCGAAGTGGAAGCGCTCGCCGCGCGCCTCGAGGCGCTTGAGTCGCGCATCGCCCATCTCCCCGGGCGGGGCTGATGCGGCTTTTGCGTCTTTTCACCATCTTCTCCATCGCCGTCCGCTACGGACTGGACGAATTCCTCCTCGTTGAGGCGCGACTTGGCTGGCTCAAGGTTCTCACCCGGGTCCTGCTCTTCTGGCGGCGGTGGCAGACGCCGCGCGCGGTGCGCCTGCGCCTGGCGCTGGAGCGTCTGGGGCCCATCTTCGTCAAATTCGGGCAGGTGCTCTCCACGCGACGGGATCTTCTGCCCGACGACATCGCCGATGAACTGGCCAAGCTCCAGGACCAGGTGCCCCCCTTCCCCGCAAGCCAGGTGGCCGCGGTGTTGGCGCGGGTCTATGGCCGTCCCCACGACGAGGTCTTCCGCGAATTCGATCTGTTGCCGGTGGCTTCCGCCTCGGTGGCGCAGGTGCATTTCGCCGTGCTGCCGGATGGGCGCGAGGTGGCGGTGAAGATTCTGCGCCCCGGCATCCGCCGCGTCATCGACCGCGATCTTGCCCTTCTCGATACTGCCGCCGGCCTCATCGAAATCCTCTTCACCGACGGCCGGCGGCTGCGGCCGCGGGAGGTGGTGGCGGAGTTCGCCCATCACCTGGACGAGGAGCTGGATCTGCTGCGCGAGGCCGCCAATGCCAGCCAGTTGCGCCGCAACTTCCAGGACCAGCGGCTGCTCATCGTGCCCGAGGTGTTCTGGGACTGGTGTCACGAGGAAGTGATGGTGATGGAGCGCATCCATGGCATCCCCATCTCCCACGTGGAGCGGATCCGCCAGGCGGGCATCGACATTCCGCAGCTTGCGCGGCGGGGGGTGGAAATCTTCTTCACCCAGGTCTTCCGCGACGGCTTCTTCCATGCCGACATGCATCCCGGCAACATTTTCGTGGCGTTGGATGGGCGCTACATCGGCGTGGATTTCGGCATCATGGGGACGCTCACCGAGCGGGACAAAAACTATCTCGCGCAGAATTTCCTCGCCTTCTTCAACCGGGATTACAAGCAGGTGGCGCGCGCCCATCTGGAGGCGGGTTGGGTGCCGGCCAATACCCGCGAAGACCAGTTCGAGGCGGCGATCCGTTCCGTGTGCGAGCCGGTGTTCGACCGGCCCATCAAGGAGATTTCCTTCGGCCGTTTCCTGCTGCGGCTGTTCCAGGTGTCGCGCCGCTTCAACATGGAAATCCAGCCGCAGCTCGTGATGCTGCAGAAAACGCTGCTCAACGTGGAAGGACTGGGCCGCCAGCTCGATCCGGACCTGGACCTGTGGACAACCGCCAAGCCCTTCCTCGAACGCTGGATGCGGGAGCAGATCGGCTGGCGCGCCTTTGTGCGTCACCTGAAGGCGGAAGCGCCCCGCTTCGCCGCCCTCCTGCCCGCTCTGCCGCGGCAACTCCATGATGCCCTGAAGCGTGATCCCCTGCCGGGGATCGAGCGGGGATTTGCGCTCCTGCTCGCCGAAGAGAAAAAACGCAATCGGTGGCTTGCCACCATTGCCCTGCTACTTTTACTTCTGCTTGCCGCCGTGTGGTTGCGTGGGTAAGGCGGGAGAGGACCTCCTTTATAATCCGCCTGCTGCGGGGTTGATTGAGGAAAAGGACCAGCCATGCTCCTCGGTTTCGTCATTCTCTACCTGGTGATTTCCATCGGCATCGGTGTCTATGCAGCAACCCGCGTGCACACCGCGAAGGACTACATCACCGCCGGGCAGTCGCTGCCCATGATCATCGTCGTGGCCATGGTGTTCGCCACCTGGTTCGGCGCCGAGACGGTGCTGGGCATTCCCGCCACTTTCATGAGGGAAAACCTCGGCGCCACGATTTCCGATCCCTTCGGCGCCACCCTGGCGCTGATCCTCTTTGGCCTGTTTTTCGCCCGTCCCCTCTACCGCATGAAACTCGTCACCTTGGGCGATTTCTTCCGCAAGCGTTACAGCCGGCCGGTGGAGATCGTCATGGCGCTCGCCATCGCGGCTTCCTACCTGGGCTGGGTGTCGGCGCAGGTGGTGGCGCTGGGGCTGGTGTTCAACGTGCTGTCCGATGGTCTCATCACCCAGGCGCAGGGCATTCTCATCGGTGGCGGCGTGGTGGCCCTGTACACGCTCTTTGGCGGCATGTGGTCGGTTGCCCTCACCACTTTCGTGCAGATGACGGTGATCGTCATCGGCCTTTTGTGGATTGCTTTTCTCGTGGGCAGCATGCCCCAGGTGGGCGGGGTGATGCCGGTGGTGCAACATGCCGCGGCGGCGGGCAAGTTTCAGTTCTGGCCGCCCCTGGAGTGGGGGGCGGTGATCAGCTTCGCCGCCGGCCTCTTCACCATGGGCCTGGGCTCCGTGCCCCAGCAGGACGTTTTCCAGCGCGCCAACTCGTCGAAGAACGAATTCGTCGCGGTCTGGGGCACGGTGATCGGTGGCGTGCTCTACCTCCTCTTTGCCGCCGTGCCCCTCTATCTCACCTACGCCGCCTCGCTGGTGGATCCGGCCACCACCGGCGCCCTCCTTGCGACCGATGTGCAGAAACTGTTGCCCGCCTTCGTCAAGAACCACCTGCCCCTTGCTGCGCAGATCATTTTCTACGGGGCGCTCCTGTCGGTGATCATGTCCACTGCCTCCGGCACGCTGCTCGCCCCGGCGGTGACCATTTCGGAAAACGTCATCAAGGAATTCATGCCCGCTCATCGCCTGACCCAGCACGCCCTGCTGCGCATCACCCAGGCCGTGGTGGTGGTGTTCGCCGTGCTGGTGATGGCCTATGCGGTATGGTCGGTGGAAGCGGAAACGCCCATCCACACCATGGTGGAGAATGCCTACAAGGTGACGCTGGCGGTGGCTTTCGTGCCCCTGGCGGCCGGTGTGTACTGGAAGCGCGCCAACAACCGGGGTGCGGTGCTGTCCATGCTGCTGGGCTTTGTCGCCTGGATCGCCGCCGAATTTCTGCTGCCGGCGGGCGCCCCTCTGCCCGCCCAGTTCGTGGGCTTTTTCGCAAGCCTCGTGGGCATGGTGGCGGGTTCCCTCAGGGGGGGCCACGGCAGCCGCTAGTTTTCAGCGCTGCGACAGCAGGCAACGCATGCGGCGATGGGGGATGCCCGCGTCGAGGAATACTTCGCCCTCCGGCCGGAAGCCGAAACGCGCGTAGAAGGGCAGGGCGTGGGTCTGGGCGGAGAGCTTTGCTTCCCGGCAGCCCAGGCGCCGGGCTTCGCTGAGCAGGCGCGCAAGCAGCGCACTGCCCACACCGCGGCCCCGCCAGGGCTTCACCACCGCCATGCGTCCGATGTGGGCGAGCCCGCCATGCATGAGGAGGCGCCCGGTGCCGATGGGTTCACCATTCGACGCGCGCGCCAAAACGTGCACCGCCGCGGCGTCCTCGCCATCCCACTCCAATGCCTCCGGCACGCCCTGCTCCTCGATGAATACCGCCCGCCGCACGCGGGCGAGTTGCGGCGCCGCCTCCTGCCAGTCGACCACCTGCACTTCGAAGAGCCTCATGCGGCTTGCGGTTCCATCATGCCGGAGTGGCGCAGCAGGGCGTCGATGCTGGGCTTGCGGCCGCGGAAGGCGATGAAGGATTCGAGCGCGCTGCGGGAGCCACCTGTGCCGAGGATTTCATTGAGGAAGCGCTGGCCCACTTCGGCATTGAGCACCCCGTTTTCCTCGAACAGGCTGTAGGCGTCGGCGGAGAGGACCTCCGCCCATTTGTAGCTGTAATAGCCCGCCGCATAGCCACCGGCGAAGATGTGGGCGAAGCTGTTGGGGAAGCGGTTGTAGGAGGGCGGAAAGACCACGGCCACCTGCCGCCGGATGTCGTCGAGGAGATCGAGCGGCGTCTTGTCCCCCTCCGGATCAAAATCGTAGTGGAGGTGCATGTCGAAGAGGGCGAATTCGATCTGGCGCACCATCTGCATGCCGCTCTGGAAATTCTTCGCCGCCACCATTTTGTCGAAAAGCGCCCGCGGCAGGGGCTCGCCGGTCTCCACATGGCGGGTCATGGGAGCGACCACTTCCCACTCCCAGCAAAAGTTTTCCATGAATTGGGAGGGCAGCTCGACGGCATCCCACTCCACCCCGTTGATTCCCGACACACCCAGTTCCTCCACCCGCGTCAGCAGATGATGCAGGCCATGGCCGAACTCGTGGAAAAGAGTGATCACTTCGTCATGGGTGAAGAGGGCGGGCCTGCCCCCCACCGGCGCGGAGAAATTGCAGGTGAGATAGGCCACCGGTGTCTGAATGCCGGTCGCCTTGCGCCGGCGGGTGATGGCTTCGTCCATCCAGGCGCCGCCCCGCTTGCCGTTGCGGGCGTAAAGGTCAAGATAGAACTGGCCGATCAGCTGACCGGTGTGATCGGTGATGTTGAAGAAGCGCACATCCGGGTGCCACACCGGGGCGTGGGTCTGATGAATCTTCAGGCCGTAGAGGGTTTCCACCAGGCGGAAGAGTCCCGCCAGCACCGCAGGTTCCGGGAAATACTGCTTCACCTCGTCATCGGAAAAGCCGTATTTCTCCTGCCGCAGCTTCTCCGAGTAATAGGCGATGTCCCACGCCTCGAGTTTGTCCACGCCGTAACGGGCTCGCGCGAAGTCCAGGAGTTCGGCCAGGTCCCGCTGGGCGAAGGGACGGGCACGCCGCGCCAGCTCGTTGAGGAAATCCAGCACCTGGGTGGGGCTGTCGGCCATCTTGGTGGCAAGGGATAGCTCCGCGTAGTTGGCGAAACCGAGCAACGCCGCCGCTTCCTTGCGCAGTTTGAGGATGCGGGTGATGAGGGGCGTATTGTCCCACTCCGGCGGGCCGAACTCAGAGGCGCGCGTGACATAGGCGCGGTACATCTCCTGCCGCAAGGCCCGGTTTTCGGCATACTGCATCACCGGCAGCCAGGAAGGCGCATGCAGGGTGAGCTTGAAGCCGCTGCGGCCATCCCGTTCCGCTGCCTCCCGTGCCGCCTGTAGGACGTCGGACGGCAGGCCAGCCAGCTCCCCTTCGTCCTCCACGTAGCGGGCGAAGGCGTTGGTGGTGTCGAGGAGGTTTTCCTCGAATTTGGCGGCAAGGCTTGCCAGTTCCTCCTGGATCGCCTTGAAGCGGGCTTTCTTATCCTCCGGCAGCTCCGCTCCCCCGAGACGGAAGTCGCGCAGCTCGTTGTCGATGACTTTCCGTCGCGGGTGGCTCAAGGTCTCGTATTCCGGGCTTTCCCGCAGCGTCTTGAATTTGCGGTAAAGCCCCGGGTGCTGGGACAGCTCCGCATGGTATTCGGTGATCCGGGGCAGGTTGGCGTTGTAGACCTCCCGCAATTCCGGCGTGTTTACCACCGCGTTGAGATGGGAGACCTGCCCCCAGGCGCGGGACAGGCGTTCATTGGCATCCTCCAGGGGCGCGACGAACCCCTCCCAGGTGGGAGGGGCTGGATCGGCCACCAACCGCGCCACGAGCGCCCGATTTTCGGCAAGGAGCGTGTCCACCGCCGGCGTCACATGTTCCGGTTTGATTCTGTGGAACTGGGGCAGTCCCGAGAAATCCAGTAACGGGTTCATGGTCGTTGTTTCCCAAGGATGAGAAAGCATTATACTGGCAGCCTTGTTTGCGATTGGTTCCCCATCATGGCCCAGAACATCCTCTCCCATCACGGGGCCACACCGGTCATTCCGGCAAGCTGCTACATCCATCCCAGCGCCCAGATCATCGGTGAAGTGACCCTGGGTGAACACGTTTCCGTCTGGCCCGGGGCGGTGATCCGCGGCGATGTGAATTACATCCTCATCGGCGAAGACACCAACATCCAGGACCTCGCCGTGCTGCATGTCTCCCACAAGAGCGACTGGGACCCGGAAGGGGCGCCTCTTGTCATCGGCGCACGGGTGACGGTGGGCCACAGCGTCATCCTTCACGGCTGCACCATTGGCGATGAATGTCTCATTGGCATGGGATCCATCGTCATGGACAAGGCGGTGCTGCAGCCGCGGGTGCTGCTTGCCGCAGGCAGCCTGGTGCCGGAAGGCAAGGTGCTGGAATCCGGCTATCTCTACCTCGGCCGTCCGGCCAAGCCGCTGCGGCCCCTCACCGCCGACGAGCTCGCCTACTTCGCCTATTCCGCAAGGCACTACCGGACGCTGGCGGAAAGCTACCGGTCCTGAGGCGCGCGGCCCCCTGCCTTGCGCGCGCAAAAAGTGCTGTAATGGTATCCATGACAAGCGCATGGAGGCGGTGACATGGCCGACAATCTTGCGGACTACCTGGGCACCACGGCCCTGGCGGTGGGCGCGTTGGGCGCGGCGGCCTATGGCGTGGTGGATGGGCTGAAGCTTTTGCCATGGGTCGACCTGGCTGGCTTCGAGCGGCTCTTTTCCCGTCGCGCCGGCGTCGGGGGACGCACCTGGATCGGTGTGAGCCGGGTGGCCCTCGACCCGCTGCTACCCGCGCTCACCGCCGCCTACGGCCAGGACGCCATGGACCTGCTCAAGGCCCAGTACCGCAGCGGGCGCAGCGCGGGGGACCTGCCCCGCACCCTGCGCCAAGGGGTGCGGATCGGCTTTGGTCTTCTGCCAGCGGAGGAGATTGCCGCCATCGCCGGCCGCCTGGGCATCGACCCGGCCGTGGCCGGGCAGGCCGCAACGGCCCTGTCGCGGCTGCGGGGGCTGAGGCCCCCCGCCTATGGTGAGTCACCGGCGCAGGCAGGCGCCCCCACGGAGGACGAACGTGCTGCCCTCGCGCGCCTGGAAAATGCCATCGACGCGCGCATCGATGCTGCGCTCGCGCTTGCGGAGCGGCAATACGTCACCCAAACCAAGGTGCTGGCCATGCTGGTGGCTCTGGCCATTGCCTTTGGCGTGGGATTGTCCTTGGGGGCGGCGCCGGTGGCCTGCTTCCTCGTGGGGATTGCCGCGGTGCCCCTGGCGCCGGTGGCCAAGGACCTGGCCACCGCCCTGCAGGCGGCGGTGCAGGCCCTCAAAGGACGCGGTTGATGTTCTACTGCCTGCACCTGCGCGACTGCGAAGTGGGCGGTGCCGTGGTTTCCGGCCACCTCTATCGTTTCCTCGATGGTCGGGAAGTGGATTGGGATGCGCGCGTGGCCGAGTTCACCGCCGCCTGCCAGGGTGGCCGCCTGCTGATACTCCTGCACGGCTACAACGTGAACCGCAGCGAGGGGCGCGCAAGCCTTTCCCGCTACATGCAGTTTCTCGTCGCGGAAGGCTGGGCCGAACCCATGCTGGCCGTGCTCTGGCCCGGGGACGGCTGGGCCAAGGCGCTGACCTATCCCTTCGAGGGCCGCGATGCGGACGATGCGGGTGATGCCCTGTGGAAGTGGCTCACCACCCACGTTAAGGCCGACACACGGCTTGCGTTTGCCGGCCACAGCCTGGGTTGCCGGGTGGTGATGGAGGCGGCGCGGCGTCTGGCCCGTGCCGGCCGTCTCGATCTCGATCGCATCGTGCTGATGGCACCGGCCATCGACAACGACAGTCTGGGACGCAGCGGCCGCTTCGGCTATCGGGAAGCCACCCTGCGCGCGGAGCAGGTGGCGGTACTGGCTTCCCGGCAGGATTGGGTGCTGCGTCTGGCCTACCCTCTGGGCGACCTCACCCAGACCCTCCTCTTCGGTGAACGCTGGGGCCGCGCCCTGGGCTACACCGGCCCGCTGGAGCGGGAGGC
Organism: Burkholderiales bacterium; assembly: GCA_023511995.1. Classification (NCBI taxonomy): domain Bacteria; kingdom Pseudomonadati; phylum Pseudomonadota; class Betaproteobacteria; order Burkholderiales; species Burkholderiales bacterium. The sequence continues at coordinate 19,233 of JAIMAL010000009.1, read as the reverse complement.
GGCCATTCTGTCCCGACTCGCGCCGGTGCCCGCCGCCAACCCGGCGCGCCGCATCGATCACGGTGACTATCTGGGCGCCGCCCCCGATGGCCGGCATACCGTGGCGGAGAGCGAGCGCTTCGTCGCCCCCTTCCTTGCCGGCCATCCCCGGCCCACCTGGCCGGCAGCTCAATAAAAGCGGTTGGCTGCCGTTAACGGAGGAATGATCGATTTTTCCAGCAAGCGCTTCCTCATCGTGGATGACCAGGCCGGCATGCGCTCGGCCCTGCGCACCACCCTCAGCGCCTTCGGCGTCATCCATGCGGACATGGCCACAAGCGCCAACGATGTCGTGCGTCGCCTGCAAAGCAGAAGCTACGATGTGATCGTCTGCGATTATCTCCTGGGGGAGGGCGCCGACGGCCAGCAGTTGTTGGAACAACTGCGCCACAACCGCCTCATCAGCCTGCAGACGGTGTTCGTCATGGTCACCGCGGAACGCACCTACGAGCGCGTGGTGTCGGCGGTGGAGCTCGCACCCGACGATTATCTGGTCAAACCCTTCACCGCCGAGACGCTGCGCACCCGGCTGGTGCGGGTGTTCGAGAAGAAAGCCGCCTTTGCCCCCATCCATGCGCTCATCGAGACGGGCGACCTGGCGGAGGCCATCCGGGTGTGCAGCCAGGCGGTGGCGGCGGGTGGCAAGTACACCCTCGATTTTCTGCGTCTGCTGGCGGAGCTTTACGTCAGCCAGGGCGAGTTCGGCGAGGCAGAAAAGATCTACCAGCGGGTGATGGAAATGCGGGCCATCCCCTGGGCGCGCATGGGGCTTGCCCGAATACTGCACGCCCAGGGGCGAAGCGAGGAAGCGGAGGTCCTCCTGCTGCAGGTGGTGGAGGAGGCGCCAGAATACATGGCCGCCCATGACGAGCTTGCCAGCGTGTTGGAGGCGAATGGCAAGACACGGGAAGCGCAGGCGGTGCTCAGCCGGGCGGCCGCCGCCTCGCCCTACATCCTGACGCGGCAACGGCAGGTGGGGGAACTGGCGCTGCGCAACGATGATCTGGCCGCCGCCGAGCAGGCCTTCCGCACCGTGGTGGAACGGGGCCGCACTTCATTCTTCCGCCAGCCGGACGACTATGCCCGGCTATCCCGCGTCCAACTGAAGCAGGGCAGGATCGACGAGGCGCTGGCCACGGTGCGCGAGCTGCGCAAAAACTTCAACGACACGCCGGAGACGGAATTCACCGCCGCCGTGATGGAAAGCCTCATCCACGGGCAGGCCGGCGATGCCACCCGTGCGACGCAGGCCCTCGAAGTGGCGCTGGAACTTCAACGGCGGGGGCTCGCCGGGCTTACTGAAGAGGCCACCCTTTCCCTTGCCGAAGCCTGTTTGCGCCAGGGGCGGGAGGAGGTGGCGCGGGAGCTCGTGGAACACGCGGTGAAAAGCAATCACGAAAGCCGCAGCCTGATCGAAAAAGCCAAGCGGATTTATGCCGAGGCGGGGCGGGCGGCGGAAGGGGCGGCGCTGGTGGAAGGCAGCGTGCAGGCCATCATCCAGCTCAACAACGAAGGCGTGCGCCGCGCCCAGAAGGGAGACCTGGAAGGCGCGGTGCAGTTGCTCAGCGAGGCGGCGGACAGGTTGCCCAACAATCTGCAGATCGTGCTCAACGCCGCCCAGGCCGCCCTGGTGCTGATGGATCGGCGGGGCTTCGACGAGGCGCGCATGGAGAAGGTGCGCCACTACCTTGCCCTCGCCCGGGCACGGGAGCCCCATCATGCCAAGCTGCGCGTGATTGAAAGCCTCGCTGATGACGTGGCCCACAAATATGGAGTTGCCCGATGAGTCACCGTCTCGACTTCGCCACCCTCTCCGCCACCGGCATCCATGAGCTCAAAAACCTCGTCGGCGAGCTTACCCTGCTCCTTGACGGCCTCGAGGCGACGGCAGCACCCCAGCAAAGGTCGCCCCTTTCGGCGGCGCGCTTCCTTTGTGGCCGCATCCACGACCGCATGGCCGCTCTGCTCACCCTCTACAAACTGGATGGCGGACGTCAGGCGTTTGCCAAGGAGGCCCACTGCCCGGCGGATGTGGTGGAGGACATCGCCGCCGAACTCAGGACGCTGGCGGGAAGGCCGCTGCAAATCGACACCCAAATGGCCGTGGATCTGCCGGCCTTCTGGTTCTTCGACCGTGAGCTCGTGCGGGCGGCGCTGCTCAATGCTGGCCACAACGCGCTCCTCTATGCGCGGGAGACGGTGCGTCTGACCGCGGCGCAGGAGGCGGGCTGGCTCGTCTTCACGGTGGCGGACGACGGCGCCGGCTACCCTGCCGAACTCCTCGCGGACAAGCCCATCGAGCCGCAGAAATCGCGCCACGGCAGCGGCCTCGGCCTCTACCTCGCCCAGGCCGTCGCCTATGCCCACGAACACGGCGGCCGCCGGGGCAGGGTTCGCCTGCGCAATGGCGACGATGGGGGAGCGGTCTTCGCACTGATGCTGCCGTAGGAACGCGGTTCAAGGGGCAGGGCTTTGTTGGCTCAGGCGTGCGAGGAGCTTGTCGTGGATGCCGCCGAAGCTGCCGTTGCTCATGATGAGGATGTGGTCGCCGGGCCGCGCAAAGCGGACGATGGCCTCGATCAGGGTGTCGAGATCATCGTGCACTTCCGCCCGCTCGCCCATGACGGCAAACACCGCGTGGGCATCCCAGCCCAGATTGGCCCCATAGCAGAAGACATGGTCGGCCGCGGCGAGACTGGGGGGCAGACGGTCTTTCATCACGCCCATTTTCATGGTGTTGGAGCGGGGCTCGAGCACGGCGAGGATGCGCGCCGAGTCCACCTTCTGGCGCAGGCCGGCAAGCGTGGTGGAAATGGCCGTGGGATGGTGGGCAAAGTCGTCATAGACGGTGATGCCGGCCACGCTGCCCCGCACCTCAAGGCGGCGCTTCACGTTGCGGAAGCTGGAAAGCGCGGCGATGGCGGTGGCGGCGGGCACGCCGGCATGGCGGGCGGCGGCGATGGCCGCCAGGGCATTGAGGCGGTTGTGTTCGCCGAGAAGACTCCATTGCACGCGCCCCTGGGGGATGCCGGCAAAGGACACCTCGAAGCCCCCCGCCCCATCCACGGGGCCCGCCTGCCAGCCGTCTGCTGCGCCGAAGCGTTCCACCGGTGTCCAGCAGCCCCGGGCGAGGATGCGGGCCACACTCTCCTCCCGGCCGTTGGCCACGATGAGCCCGTTTGCCGGCACCGTGCGCACACAGTGGTGAAACTGGGTCTCGATGGCGGCAAGGTCGGGGAAGATGTCCGCGTGGTCGAACTCCACATTGTTGATGATCAGCGTGCGCGGCCGGTAATGGACGAACTTGGAGCGCTTGTCGAAGAAGGCGGTGTCATACTCATCCGCCTCGACGACGAAAAAAGGTGAATCCGTGAGCCGGGCGGACACCCCGAAATTTTCCGGCACACCCCCGACGAGAAAACCGGGTGCGAGGCCACCCTGCTCCAAAAGCCAAGCAAGCATGGAAGTGGTGGTGGTCTTGCCATGGGTACCGGAGACGGCGAGCACCCATTTGTCGGCCAGAATGTTTTCCCGCAGCCACTGGGGGCCCGAGGTGTAGGGCAGGCCGCGGTTTAAGATTTCCTCGAGCAGAGGGTTGCCGCGGGAGACGACATTGCCGATCACGTAGATGTCGGGTGCAAGCCGGACCTGGTCCGGGTCGTAGCCCTCGATGAGGCGGATGCCCAGCGCCGCGAGCTGGGTGCTCATGGGCGGATAGACGTTGCTGTCACAGCCCGTGACGCGGTGGCCGGCGGCATGGGCGAGCGCCGCGATGCCCCCCATGAAGGTGCCGCAGATGCCGAGGATATGGATGTGCATGATGGGTTAAGGGCGGAATGAAGCGGAAACCGAAGGTGCAGGCGTAAACTTTTGCCCAAGCCGGCTGTCTGTCACCACGCCGGCAATGTGAACAAGCAATCATAATCCATCAGGAGTGTCCCATGTTCGACCTTGTGCGCAAAGCAGCCGTTCTGATCACCCTGCTCTATCCCCTGGCCGCCTGTTCCCAGCCTGCCTCCTCCCCGCCCGCCGCGCCCCGCAGTGAGCCGGCGGCGCCGCAGGCGGCCTCCGCCACCGTCGTGGCCTTGCCTGATTTTTCCGCCCTGGTGGAAAAGGAGGGGCCGGCGGTGGTCAACATCAGCACCACGCAGAAAATCCGTGGCCGGGCTTTTGGCTTTCCGGGGCTGGATCCCGACGATCCCTTCTACGAATTCTTCCGGCGCTTCATGCCGCCCGTCCCCCAGGGACCGCAGGAATTCGAGACCCATTCCCTGGGTTCCGGCTTCATCATCAGCCCGGACGGCTACATCCTCACCAATGCCCATGTGGTGGACAACGCCACGGAAGTGGTGGTGAAACTCACGGACAAGCGCACCTTCAAGGCGAAGATCGTCGGCAAGGACCGGCGCACCGACGTTGCGCTCCTCAAGATCGAGGCGAAGAATCTGCCCACCGTCCCCATCGGTGATCCCAACAAACTCAAGGTGGGGGAATGGGTGGTGGCCATCGGTTCGCCCTACGGCTTTGAGAACTCCGTGACCGCGGGCATCGTCAGCGCCAAAGGGCGCAATCTCCCGGGGGACGGTTACGTGCCCTTCATCCAGACCGATGTCGCCGTCAACCCGGGCAATTCCGGCGGGCCCCTCTTCAACATGCGCGGCGAGGTGGTGGGCATCAACGCCCAGATCTACAGCCGCACCGGCGGCTACATGGGCTTGTCCTTCGCCATTCCCATCGACGTGGCCATGGAAGTGGCCAACCAGCTCAAAACCTCGGGCAAGGTCTCCCGGGGCAAGCTCGGGGTGGTGATCCAGGAAGTGACGCCCGATCTCGCCGCATCCTTCGGCCTCAAGGAGGCCAGAGGTGCGGTGGTGAGCCAGGTGGAGCCGGGCAGCGCTGCGGAGAAGGCCGGCATCCAGCCGGGGGATGTCATCCTCAAATTCGATGGCCGCGAGGTGACAGACTCCAGCACCCTGCCGCGCCTGGTGGGATCGGTGAAACCCGGCGCGAAAGTGAAGGTCGAGGTCTGGCGCGAGCGCAAAAGCCGTGAACTCACCGTGACCCTGGGCGAGTGGGATGACAACGCGACCGTGGCGGATAGCGGCGGCGAGGGCGAAGAGGAGGGGCGCCTTGGCGTTGCCGTCAGCGACCTCACACCGCAGCAGAAGGCACGCCTCAGGGTGAGCCACGGCGTGCTGGTGCAAAGTGTCTCGGGTCCGGCGGAGCGCGCCGGCGTGCAGCCGGGGGATGTGATCCTCGCCGTCAACAGCGAGAAGGTGCGCGACGTGGCCCATTTTGCCCGACTGGTGAAACAGAACCAGGATGCCCGCGTCATCGCCCTGCTCATCCAGCGCGGCCGCATGACGCTCTTTTTGCCCGTGCGGCTGGCGGAGTGAGGGCAGACCCGCGAGAAAGCCCGCCGTCTGGCGGGCTTTTGCGTTTTTGGCGCCGACTTCAGCGGGGGGTGTAGCGCAGCTCCACGAAGGCCGAGGCGCCCGGGGCGGGATAACCCTTGGCGAGCTCGTATTGGCGATCGAAGACGTTGTTCCAGCGCAGCGCAAGGGTGAGATCGCGCTCAAGGCGATAGGCCGCCTGCAAGTTCATCACCCCATAGGCAGGCAACCGGCTTGAGGGAGCTTCATTGCGGGAGTCGAAGCGGTCGCCACTGCCCACGAGCTCGCCGGAAAGCTCCCAGGCGGCCTGCTGCCAGAGAAGCCCCAGGCTGCCGAAGTATTCTGCGCGCCGCGGCAGTCTTCGGCCGGTGTCGGCATCCTCGGTCTTCTGCACTGTGCCTTGCGCGGTGAGCCTCAGGTTCCCGGAGAGGGGCAGCCGTGCGGCCACTTCCACGCCCTGGGTATTGGCGCGGCCGACATTGACCGGGCAGCCCCAGGGGCAGGTGGGCTTGCTCGCTCCCCAATCGAAGGCGATGAGATCCCGCAGCCGGTTGGCAAAGGCGGTAAACCTCACGGAGGGGCCAGCCTGGCCGTAGTGGAGGCTCACCTCGCCGCCGAGGGAGCGCTCCGGCTTGAGATCCGGGTTGGCAAAGCCAGGGAAATAGAGATCCATGAAGCTTGGGGCGCGAAAGGCGGTGGCCAGGTTGGCGCTCGCGCGCCAGTCGGGGGACAGGCGCAGGCCATAGCCGATACCGCCGGTGGTATGGCCGCCAAACTGGCTGTTGTCATCGTGGCGCAGCGAAAGCTGCAAATCCTGCGGCCCCTTTTGCAGACGGTAGATGGCGAAGGCGGAAGCCACGTGGCGGCGGGTGCGGTCGTAGGCGGTAGAGGTCTCGATGCGGCTTGCAGTGTACTCCAGCCCCGCGGTCAAGGTCTGGCCGGTGGCAAGGCGCCAGTCGTTCTGCCAGGTGAACTGGTCCTGGATGGACTTCACCGCAGCGTAAGGCACGTTGACGAACCGGTAGTCATCCACCGCTTGGGCGATGCGCACCAGGCTTTCCCATCCGCTGCCCAGCCGATTGTGGGTGTAGGCGGCGACGGTTTGCAGACGTTCCTTTTTTACCGGGTCGCTGCCGGCGCCTGCATCGAAGTGCACATTCCCCTGCGCCGCAAAAAACGACACGCCGGCGCGGTTGCCGCCGTCCCAGTCGTGGTCGAGGGAGAGACTCAGGGACGTATTGCGGTAGGGATCGCGGTCGGGGTTGTAAATGAACGTCCCTGCCCTGGCGTTGCTGGCGGAGGGGGCATCGACGGTGGTGTGGCCGACGCGGAAATTCACCTGGGTGGCGCCCCAACGCTGCCAGGCGCCGAGGCCGGCGCGGGCGGCCTGGTCGGAACCCGCACCCAGGGCGGCATCGAAGCCGGCGCCCTTTTCGCGACGGGTGAAGATCTGCACGACGCCGCCGATTGCATCCGCCCCATAGAGACTGGCACCCGGACCGCGCAGAATTTCGATGCGTTCGATTTGGGCGAGGGGAATGTGTTCCAGGGCGGTGGTGCCGCTGGTGACGTTCTCCATGCGCACCCCGTCCACCAGCACCAGGGTGTGGTGGCTCTCCGCCCCGCGGATGAAGACCGATGCTACCTGCCCCGGTCCGCCGTTGGTGGCGATTTCCACGCCGCCTTGGGCTTGCAGGAGCTCAACGAGGCTTTGCTGCCCGGCGCGGATGATTTCCTCCCGCGTGATCACCGTCGTGCTGCTCACCGCCTCCGCCAGGGGCTGCGGTGCGCGGGCGGGGGTGACGACGATGGTGCCCAGATCGAAGGTGCTGACATCCTCGGCGAAAGCCGGAGTGAAGGCGCAGGCAATGGCGCCACAGAGGAGGGTTTTTTTCATGGCTGCTCCCTGGGTCGGACGGCATGCGTCCCGCATGCCGCAGACGTTGTGGATGCGGATAGCCGGGAGCGGGAAGGACAAAGGCAAAAAGGCTTACCCCGCCATACCGCACCCCCGCAGTATCCGCGGCTTCGTTTCAGGCCGGTCTCCGGGCTTGCGAGGGCGCATCGCGCGGGCATGCCGCCTTCCCGGTTTCCCAGTGGCTGGACGGCCGGGGTGGCCGTCCTGGCATGCCGCAACTCGCCTACCGTTGCGGGCGCAGCGCAGGCTTTCGACCTGACTTCCCAGTTTCACCCCCCGGCCTGGCGGCCGCGGGGCACCTGAAACGTCCGCCATTATACCCGGGAGGCCCCGTCTGCCGCTGGCGCTGTTGCTGCCAAAACACTTGCGAAAGAAGCTGTTACAATTTGACTTTAAAGGAACAACAAGCCAGAGTGTCGCCATGGATGCGGAGCTCAGAAGTCTGGAGGAAAAGGTCTCGGCCCTGGTGCGCTTTTGCACCAGACTGCGGGACGAAAACCACGCGCTCCGCCAGCAGCTCGCCGCCGAGCAGAACGTCAACAAGGCCCTGCACGAAAAGCTTGATGGCGCCCGGGCGCGCCTGCAAAACCTGCTTCAGCGGATTCCCGAAAGCTGACCATGGCCGCCAACACCAAGGGCATCGACGTCACCATCATGGGGCGCGAGTTTCGCGTCGCTTGCGCGCCGGGGGAGGAGGAAAAACTCCTGCAGGCGGTGGACTATCTGGACCGCAAGATGCGCGAGATTCGCGACGCCGGCAAGGTGATCGGTGTGGAACGCATCGCCATCATGGCCGCCCTCAACATTGCCCACGAGCTCCTCAGCACCCGGATGGGGGGCTTTGACGTGGGCGACATCAAGCGTAGAATCCATTCCCTCGAGAAACAGATCGACGAGGCCATGGCCGAGCAGGACGATCTGTTCCGGAAGTGACCCGCATGGGTCCCGCGTCCCGTTCATCCCCTGCGGTGTCCGTTACGGCCAAAACTTCCTTGAACCAACGCACTTGTGCTTGGTTGCGGCCTTTCGGACGCTTTTGTGCGCGTCCCCTGCGGACGTACCTGCGGCGCCCCGGCTGCGACCCCCTGAACCCTGGGTTCAGGAGAACGGTCGGACGGCATTCGCGGGGGGCCCCTTTTCCGCTTCCCCCCGGTGGGGATTCCACCCCTGTCGTTGCTACGGGGCGGCGAAGCCGCCCGCCGGCAAACTTTCCATGAGCAAAGCCGAGCTGCGTCGTGCCATCCGCGAACGCCGGCGCGCGGTGAGCCTCAAGGAGGCGCGTGCTGCGGCGCGGCGGCTGTTGCGGCTGGCGATACATCACCGGCTCCTCATGGCACGGCGAATCGGCTTTTACCTGCCCACCGCGGAGGAAATCGACCTCCTCCCCCTCCTCAACGCGGCGCTGTGGCTCAACCGCGAGTGCTATCTGCCGGTGGTGCCGCCACGCGCAGCGCAGCCCCTGTGGTTTTCCCGCCTGACGGCGCGCCCCACCTGGTACCGCAACCGCTTCGGCATCCACGAACACGCCTCACCCAGGCGGGTGCGCGCCCGGGCGCTTGACATCCTCTTTCTGCCGCTGGTTGCCTTCGATGGGGAAGGAAACCGGCTGGGGATGGGCGGGGGCTTCTACGATGCCACCCTGGGTTATCTGCGCCACCGCCGCGTGTGGCGCAAGCCGCGGCTCATCGGCGTGGCTTACGAATTCCAGCGCGTGCCCCGACTGCCACGCGAGCCCTGGGACATCCCCCTCGACGCGGTGCTCACCGACCGGGCTTTTCACCGCTTCCCCCGCCAGCCGGCGTAGATCCGCGCCCGCCGTCAGGGCTGCGGGCTCATGGCCCCAACCCCGGACCTGGGTACGGCGCAATCGGCGCTATGCGAGTCGAATATGCTCCTGTCCCCTTGACTACGACATCCGCATTCGCATAACATGCCACCCGCATACTCGTGAAACCGCTATCTCTGTTTAACGGGGGGAGAAGCCATGAAAGCAATCATCGCCCGCCAACGTGGGCAAGGCATGACCGAATACATCATTATCGTGGCAATGGTGGCCATTGCCGCCATCGCGGTCTATCAGTATTTCGGGCAGACGGTGCGCAACCAGACGGCGGCCATCGCCAAGGAACTCGCGGGGGAGGATGGCTCCTCGGCGAGGGGAAATGCGAAGAACGCTGCCGATCAGGCCGCAACCACGGCTGACACGAAAAACACGTTGGAGAACTACGTCAACCAGAAGAGCAAGTAAGCACGTCCACCCCGCGGGATAGGCATGGGTTTGCGATGGGTCGCGGGCGGCTGCCGATCCGGCGCGCAAGAGGGCCAGGCGCTGCCCCTGGGGCTGGTGTTCCTCACCGCGGTGGCCGCGATCCTGTTTTTCATGTTCAACAGCGGCCAACTGGTGCAGGAGAAAATCCGCCTCACCAACACCGCGGATGCCGTGGCCTACAGCGCTGGTGTCTTCGAGGCGCGTCTGCTCAACTACGACGCCTACATCAACCGGGCCATCATCGCCAACGAAATCGCCATTGGCCATGCCGTGGGGCTCGCCGGTTGGCTAAGGTATGGAGCGAAAGCGTCCGAGAACATCGCAAAGTACGTCGCCATGCTGCCCGGTGGTCCTGCAATCGCTGCCGCGCTGGCGGAGGTCGCGAAGGAACTCGAGACCCTTTTAGCGCCGGGCCTGGCGACCTCTGTCATGCGACACCAGATGGCCCTGGGCGGGCTCGGCAAAGCGTGGCTGAGTACCCATGGACCAGGCAACAGCATTGCGCTTGCTACCCGCAAAACACTGATGGACGAAGTGGCGAAACGAAACGATCCCGACGCCAAGGTGGACATCCTGCCCTTGGCGGATGATTTCGCTGGTTTTACTCGGCGCTATTCCACCCGGGAAGAACGTCGGCGTATGGGGCAACTCGTCCACGAGGCGCGGGATGCCTTCTTGCAAAGCCGCAACTGGGATGTGGGGGTGGTTGTCCTCTGCGTTGGCGTGAAGTTGAAAAAACGGGGCAGTACGGAATTCATCGACATGGTAGATGGCTGGAAGTCCATGGACACCCTGTCGGCCCATCTCTACAGCTTCCGCAAACTCAAATGCAAGCACTCCGAGGATCCCGTGGGGTGGGGCACCGCCGCCTCCCTGGGTGGGCTCGACGATTCGGCCTATGACTACGCCGGTTCCACCGGTACCAACCCGGATGCCAGCGCACGGGCCCAGGGTAACTCGGCACCGGGATTCCCGCCGGAGAGTATGTGGAGTGGCGCCATCCCTCCTTTTTACGAGCTGTCCGAGACGGCCCTCAAGGCTGAGGACCCCCGAACGGTGCTGGCCATTCGCGTTACCAAAGCCCGCACTGCGCAGCGGTTCTCCGGCGGTGCGAGCACCATCAAGCCCCAAGGCAGTCTGGAGCTCTACCAGGGTGCCCACGCGGGCGGTGAAAGCGCGGCGGTAGCGAAGGTGGAAGTGTTTTTTGCCAGGCCCGACGGCAAAAACCCCCTGTTCCAGCGTGAGGAGCTGGGCAGCCTCTTCAACCCTTACTGGCAGGCCAGGCTTGCGCCCCTCACAGCCGGGGAACGGGCGCTGGCGCAACTTCGCCAGGGGGTCCTGCTGCCATGACCGGTATGTCCCTTCGCCTGCTCACCCTGGGTCTGCTCGCCTGTTTGCCTTGGGGCCGGGGCGTGGCATCGACGGAGCCCGAAGCTTACGTCCAGGGTATCCATATCCGGCTGGTAACTACGTTGACATTCCCCAAAAATTGGCCTGAGGACTGCAGCCCAGAGCTTCTCAGCCAGTCATCCAGGTATGAGAAAGATCGGTATTTCGCTCTTGTTGGGGGCGACCTTTGGAAGGCGAGGTACAGGAGGTTCTGGGGTCCGCAGACCCGTGCCATATCCCCTGAGGAGTACATCGCGAAGATCCCCTACGGCAAATCACCATGCGGAATCGTTGGAATTGACCCCAAGCCACGGGAGAGAGTGGATATCTCTGCGATCAACCGCAAGGGAATAACAGGTTATGGCCGTAATGAAGACGGTGTCTGGTTCGGGCCGGCGAGGACTTCCGCTGAGGCGAGTCTCGCGGCAGCGCGTGCCTTCGATGCCATGGCCCGGATGCGGGGGATGTCATGGTCGTCCCTGTTGTCCCTCTTCAAACGCGTGGGGGAGAGCAGCGTCCTCAATGTCAAGTGCACCGTTCACGCGGCCGAACGTGCGGAACACTGTGTCGCCGAGGAAGACAGCCTGCGTCAACAGGGCGTTGACTGGCTTAAGGAGCCTATTATTCTCCGGGCGAGATACTGGGGCCCAGGAATCCCCACAATCGAGGAGATTGCCACCCACATCGACTTCAAGGCGAAGATTCCCCTGTCGGTGCTGCTTCCACCCCGGGAGGTCATGAACCGGCCGGCCATGAACCAGCCGGTCACGGTCGAGATGCCACACGCCAAAAAACCGGCCGGGCGTGGGCCGCGCACTTCGCCTCCCGCCAGAGTGGACGATGACTGACTCTCTGCGGACCTTGCCAAAGACACAGGAGGGTCAGTCGACGACCGAGTTCGTCGTTCTTGCTCTCATGCTGGTGCCCCTTCTGCTCATCGTGCCGCTTTTGGGGAAATACATGGACCTTGCCCAGACCACGGCGGTGGCGAGCCGCTACGTGGCCTTCGAGGGGGTGGTGAGACATTCCTCGGCAACGCAGGGCTGGAAGAGTGATGCTCAGCTTGCCGACGAAGTGCGCCGCCGCTTCTTCAGCACCTCCGATGCGCCGGTCAAGACCAACGACGTGGCGGGCGACTTCGACGCCCACCGCAACCCCCTGTGGTTTGACCACCGGGGCGACCCCCTGCTGCCCAAGTTTGCAGACAACGTGGGGGTGGTGACAAGCCGTGAACATTTCGCCCAGCCGCCGGGCGCAATCTACGCACCCTTATTGGGACTGCCCCAGGACAATCTCTATCGGGGCACCGTCACCGTCAAGGTGGCCAATGTGACCGATCTCAAACCCTTCGACGAGCTGAACCTGCAAATCGTCCGCGCCACCACCCTGCTGGCGGATCCCTGGACGGCGGCGGGGCCTGGCTCGGTGACGGCCCGCATCCGGAGCAGCGGCTGGGTGGAGCCCTACCCGTACCGTTATCTCGAGGTGATCGCGGGGAACCCGATTGTGACGACCGCCTACTCCCTTGCCCAATTCGGGGCGCCGCCACCGGATATTGGCCGGGTCGCACCGGATTACGTACCTGCGGACAGACTGAAATGACCCGCGTGACCTGTGGACTTCTGCTTGCCCTACTGGCTTTTGCCGCCCACGCCTGGCCGACGCTGCCCGCGCCACCGGGTGCGCGCATCGAAGCAATCGGCGAGCAGGTTCGTCTCAATGGTGTACCCATGCAGCTTTTCCGTGTGCTCGCGGCGCAGCCGGCAGCGCTTCTCCTCGACCACTACCGCGCAGCGCTGGGCCCGCGCCATGCCTTCGAACGGCTGCCCGACCGGCTCATCCTCGCCCAGGAGCGTGATGGGTATTTCGTCACCGTGAGCGTTCGCGCCCTCAATCCCCAGCTCACCGAGGCGCTGGTTTCCATTGCCGCCCCTGCGGGTGCCGCAAGCTTCCGCACTTCTCCGCTGGGCATCGTCTGGCCAGGCCGCTCCATGGTCGTCTCGGATATGGAATCCCTCGATGGCGGCAGACGGGCGCGCCAGGTGGTGGTCGTCAACGACCTGGCGGTGGCCGCAAATGTGCAGGCCATGATGCCCTGGTTCATCGCCCGCGGCCTTCACCCCGACGGCCCGCCCCTGCGTCAGGAGCCGCACGCCCTGGTGCAGCTCTATCGCGGAAACCAGGGCGAAGCCCAGCTCATCATCCACAGGGATGCGGGAAATACCTACGTCATTCTCACCCTGATCGACCTGCCATGGGACCGCTGATTCCGCGCCGCAGCCAAAGGGGCCAATCCATGAACGAATACCTCGTCGCCCTCCTCGTCGTCATGATGATGATCGGCATCAGCTTCGGCGGCGGGGAATCCGTCATCACGCTCTTTCTCCGCTCCGTCAAAACCGCGTTTGACCGACTGAGTGGGTTTCTCTCCATTCCCTTGTAGGGCGCAGTCATGGCCACCCGCATCAACAAGAACTGGATCATTCTTTTCGTCGCGCTGGCTGTGGGCGGGATCGCCGCGTTTGCCGCCCGCAGCTACCTGAGCAGTCAGATCGCCGCGATCGAGGCGCGGGAAAAAAACAAAAGCATGATCCGCGTGGTCGTCGCCAAGACCGATCTGGAAAAGGGCACGGCGCTGTCCCCGGCCAACGTGGCCGTACGCCCCGTGCCCAAGGAGTGGGCCCATTCCGGGGCCATCACCCCCGAACAGTTCGGCCGCGCGGAGGGCGCTTTCCTCGCCTATCCCGCCTATGCCGGCGAACCCATCCTCTGGGCGCAACTGGAGGGGCAGCGCACGCCCACCTTCTCCGCGCGCCTTGCGGAGGGCCGGCGGGCGGTCACCATTCCGGTGGACGAGGTGAGCTCGATATCCGGCATGGTGGAGCCGGGCGATCTCATCGACGTCGTGGTCTCCCTCAGCCGGGAGGGCAGGAACTACACCTTCACCCTGCTGCAGGGCGTGACGGTGCTCGCCACCGGCACCCAGTCCACACCGGACAAAGATACCCCCTCCGGCCGCCGCCTCTATACCACCCTCACCCTCGACACCACGCCGGAGGATGCCAAACGCCTGATCGCCGCGCGGGAGGTGGGACGGATCACCGCCCTGTTGCGCGCGCCCACCGACACGCGGCGCGTTTCCGGGGACCGTTCGGATGCGCTCGCTCTCCTTGGTCTGGCCACCGGCTTTTCCGCCACGGGCAGTTCCGTGCCGGTGATCTATGGCGGCGGGCCCATCACCGATGGACATCGGATGCCGACACCAAGTGACCTGATGCCGGCAGGGCTGCGCTAGTCGCGAAGGCGCCACAGTCAACCGCTGCACACCATGACAGAAAAAGAGGAGAAGGTTTTGCCCAAGCGACGTCCCTGGTCTGTCGTTTTGCTGCTCCTTGCCCCCCTTGCCCTGCCGGCGTGGGCGCAGGAGGCGGCAACCGAGTCTGCGCCCGCCAAGGCGGGCAATGAGCGCGCTGCCGCGGCCGGCGCCAACGGTGGCGCCGCGTCGGCGCGCAGCGCCGCCTTTGCCGGCGAGATCGAAATGTTTGCCGGCGAGACCCGTGTCGTCCCCGAGCGCAATGCCGGGCGGCTGGCCGTGGGCAATGGCAAGGTACTCTCGGCGGCGGTGCTCGACGATAAGGAGATTCTCCTCATCGCCAACGAAGTGGGCACGACAAGCCTGCACATCTGGACGCGCAACGGGCGCAACCGCCGCATCAAGGTCACCGTGCTGCCCGCCGACACGGCCCGGGTGTCGCGGGAGGTCTCGACCTTCCTGGCCTCCATTCCCAACGCCAGGTCCTCCGTTATCGGTGACAAGGTGATCGTCGAAGGGGACAACCTCTCGGACCGGGACCTCGCCAAGATCGATGAGCTCGCCAAGCGTTATCCCCAGCTCATCAACTTCACCAACCGCATCGGCTGGGAAAAGATGATCGTGATGGACGTCAAGGTGGTGGAGTTCCCCACCACCACCCTCAAGGAAATGGGCCTCAAATGGAACGCCGTGGGCGGGGGCGTCATTGGCGGCATCTGGTCCCCCATCGGCCGCGGCAACCGGGCCCCCTATTCCGCCCAGTTGCCTACGGGCAGCGCCGCTCCCATCACCGTCAACCCCGACAGCGGCCTCACCGGTCTGCCGCCGGCGCCGGGGCTGACCGTCCTTTCCCTGCTCAATCTGGGTCTCAACGCCCAGTTGAGATTGATGGAGGAGAAGGGCACGGCAACCATCCTCGCCCAGCCCACGCTTTCCGCGCGCAGCGGCTCCCGCGCCACCTTCCTCGCCGGCGGGGAGTATCCCTATCCCATCAGCAACATCAATGGCACCACGGTGGCCTTCAAGCCCTACGGCATCCGCCTCGACATCGAGCCGCGAGTGGACCACAACGGCGTCATCCGGGCGAAGATCATGAGCGAGGTGAGCGACATCGATACCGGCGTCAGCACCCCCGCCGGTCCGGCGCTGCGCACCCGCCGCATGGAAACGGAGTTCAACGTGCAGAATGGCGGCACCATCGTGCTCGCCGGGCTGCTGCGGCGGGACGTCAGCACCTCCATCGACAAGGTTCCCTTCCTCGGCGACATCCCGGTGCTGGGCGCCCTGTTCCGCTCCAAGCGCTTCCAGAACAACGAAACCGAGCTGGTCGTCTTCGTCACCCCGGTGGTGGTGGAGGGCAGTGCACCCGCCCAGATTGAAGCCATGGAAAAGGCCATATCACGCCTGAATGAAACCCCGCGTGCCGTGGGCCCAGACGCGTCCGTCGCCAACGAGGTGCGCCCCACCAGCCCCTGGCCGAAGGAAAGCTGGCCGGATTGATTCCCCTAGGAGACATCTCCCATGTTCCAGGTGCGCATCATTGAACCGGACAAAAAAGAACGCATCGAGACCATCAAGGACACCAGCGCCCTCATCGGCAAAGGGCGGGAGTGCAAGGTGCGCCTCTCTGGCTGGCGTGTGGGCCGGGAGCATGCGCGCCTGTTCCGCACCAAGCAGGGCATGTTTATCCAGGACCTGGGGCAATTCGCCGGTACCCTGGTCAATGGTAACCGGATCGAACAGCACGGCCCCCTCGCCCCCACCGATGAGATCGTGATCGGCCCCTACCGGCTGATGGTGCACGATCACCTCGCCGTCGATGCCGCCTCCGCCCAGCCCGCCATCCCCCGCGCCAGAACGGACAACGCAGTGCACCACGAACCAGCACCGCTGCCGGTCCTCACCACTGCCCCCCTGTTCTGGCGGCGCCACATCCATGAGCGTCTCCTCGAAGCCATCGACCTGCGCCGCCGCGACCTCGCCCGCATGGACGATGCACAACTGCGCGCGGAGACGGAGGCGCTTATCCGCGAGCTCATCGCCCAGGAAACCGCGCTGCCGGACGACATCGACCGGGAGCAGCTCGTGCGCGACGTGCTCAACGAAGCGGTGGGGCTGGGGCCCCTGGAGGCGCTGCTTGCCGACGAGACCATCACGGAAATCATGGTCAACCGCCATGACGAAATCTATGTGGAACGGGACGGCCGGCTGCAGCGCCATCCCGGCATCTTCACCAGTGACCGTGCCGTGCTCGGCGTCATCGAACGCATCGTTGCCCCCCTCGGACGGCGCATCGACGAGGCCTCGCCCATGGTGGACGCGCGGCTCAAGGACGGCTCCCGCGTCAACGCCATCATCCCGCCCCTGGCCATCAAGGGGCCCACCCTCACCATCCGCAAGTTTGCCCGCCGCACCCTGACGGTGGACGATTTGATCGAATTCGGCGCCTTGAGCCCCAGCATGGCGGAGTTTCTGCGCGTCGCCGTGGTGCACCGCAAAAACATCGTCATCTCTGGTGGCACCGGTTCCGGGAAGACGACGCTGCTCAACGTGTTGTCCAATTTCATTCCCGATGGCGAGCGGGTCATCACCATCGAGGATGCCGCCGAGCTGCGGCTTGCCCATTCCCACCTCATCAGTCTGGAGGCCCGCCCCGCCAACGCGGAGGGGCGCGGTGCTGTCACCATCCGCGATCTGGTGAGAAACGCCTTGCGTATGCGGCCGGATCGCATCGTCGTCGGCGAGTGCCGCGGTGGCGAGGCGCTGGACATGCTGCAGGCCATGAACACCGGCCATGACGGCTCCCTCACCACCCTGCATGCCAACAGCCCCCGCGATGCGCTCTCCCGCCTGGAAACCATGGTGCTGATGGCGGGCATGGACCTGCCCCTCACCGCCATCCGGGACCAGATCGCCTCCGCGGTGGACCTCATCATCCAACAGGCGAGACTGGCCGACGGGCGCCGCCTCATCACCGCCATCGTCGAAGTCACCGGCATCGAGTCTGGCAAGATCCAGTTGCAGGAACTCTTCCGCTTCGAGCCCCAGGGGCGGGATGCCGAAGGCCGCATCATCGGCCGCTTCACCGGCTGCGATGCGGTGCCCACCTTCTATGAAACCCTGCGCGAGGCCGGTGTGGTGCTCGACCTCTCGCCCTTCATCCGGGAGCGCTGAGGTGACCCTGCTCGCCCTCTCCCTCGCCATCGCCGCGGCGGTCGGCCTGCTCACCTGGGCGCTCGTCGATCTGGGCAGCAGACTGCTTGCCACCTACCGCAGCCACTTCACCCGCGATGCCCAGTTCAACCTGCGGGAGCTGTTCCTTTTCGTGGACCCCACGCGGCTTTATCTCATCAACCTGGCGATCATGCTGCTTGCGGTGGTGGCCACCTGGCTCATCACCCAAAGCCTGGCGCTGTCCTTCACCGTGGCCGTGCTGCTCGCCTTCGCCCCCCGGCTGGTGTTCCACTGGCTGCGGCGCCGGCGCCTGCAGTGCATCGAGGAGCAGTTACCCGATGCCCTGCTCATGATCGCCGGGGCGACCAAGGCGGGCCTTTCCCTGTCCTCCGCGGTGCGCCAGGTGAGCACCGAACTGCCGCCGCCCCTTGCCCAGGAGTTCCGCCTCATGCAGCACGAACAGCGCCTGGGTGTCAGCCTCGATGACGCACTAAACAACCTCGCCCACCGCGTGCCCACGGCCTCCGTCAAGCTCATGGTCTCCGCCATGCGCATCGCGAGTGAGACCGGCGGCGGACTGGCGGAGACCCTGGAGCGCACCGCCGCCACGCTGCGCGCCCAGCATGCGATGGAGCTCAAGATTCGTGCGCTGACCGCCCAGGGCAAGCTGCAGGCCTGGGTGGTGGGCCTGCTACCGGTTTTTCTCCTCTGGGTGCTAAGCCGCATGGAGCCGGAGGCTATGTCGATGTTGTGGAGCACCCAGACCGGGTTGGCGGTGCTCGCCGCGGTGGTGCTCCTGGAATTCTTCGGCGTTTGGCTCATTCGCCGCATCGTCACCATCGACGTGTGAGGCGTCATGGGCGAGACAACCATGATCACCCAATGGGTCGTCAGTGGCATCGCCCTGGCCGCCGGCGTGTCCTTTGCCCTGATCGTCTGGCTCTTCTCCCGGCTGGCGGCGGGGGTGCCCGAGGAAGACCGCACCTGGCGCGATCCGCCGCCCATGCTCTACCGGCTACTGTGGTGGCCGGTGCACTGGGTTTCCCATTACCTCGATGCCTTCCTGTCGCCCGGCCGTCGCGGCGCGATCCAGGCGCGCCTGCGGCTGGCGGGCGTGGATTTTGCCCTCACCCCGGCGCAATACCTGGCCGGGTGCCTGGTCTGGGGTGGGGTGGCTGGGCTTTGGGGCCTGTGGTTTGCCGGCAACTTCCAACTGCCTGTATGGCCCGCCTTCCTCGGCGGGTTTGTCCTGGGCGCGGTCTATCCCGTGATCTGGCTGGGCGACCGCATCGAGCTTCGTCGCCGCCAGGCGCTCAAAGCCCTGCCCTTCATGCTGGACCTCATCACCCTGTGCGTGGAATCGGGACTCAACCTTACCGGAGCCATTAGCCAGGCGGTGGAAAAAGGTCCTCCCGGTGCCCTGAGGGACGAATTCGCCCGCTTTCTGCGGGATGTGCGCGCCGGTAAACCCCGGGCCGATGCCCTGCGGGAGATGGCCACCCGCATGGACATGCCGGCGGTGGCAAGCTTCGTGGCCACCCTCATCCAGGCCGAAACCACGGGCATGCACCTTGGGCCCATGCTGCGCGCCCAGGCCGACCAGCGGCGCACGGAGCGTTTTGCGCGGGCGGAGAAGCTTGCCATGGAAGCGCCGGTGAAGCTGGGTGGATTCAATCTCGAAGTGCAACGCGGCTGTATGATTGCATAAATACCTGATGAGGTGTTTTCCAGTTCAGGC